>JANNJI010000078.1:0-3885 GCA_031405795.1 Gammaproteobacteria bacterium | reverse complement strand
CCCATAACCACGGTGTTCCCATTAACCTCGATGTCGCCGTTAACCACATAAACAATTCCTTGCCACTGGACATCCACGGGCTGCACAAATCGTGTTCCGGCAGGTAAACGTATTTCTCGGTAAACGACGGGGGTATGCAATGTAATCGGTGAACCGGGACCCACGATGGTTCGCACCGTCACCCCGCCCTCCTGTGTTTCCGGCAGGGCATCTCCCTCCCGTTGTTGATAGGCCGGTGGCATTGTTTTTAGTCGTTTGGGTAGGTTGATCCATAACTGGATGCCGCTGGTGTGACCGTTGCTGTCCGGCATTTCCGAATGGATCAGGCCATGTCCGGCGGTAAAACACTGCGCACCGCCACCGTGGACCACCGCATCGTTTCCCAGGTTATCCTGGTGATGCATAGAGCCGGAAAAGAGATAGGTGATTGCCTCAAAACCACGATGGGGATGTGAGGGGAAACCGCCGCCACCCTCCAGTGCAAAATGATCGAATAACACAAAGGGATCGTAATTCATGCGCTGCCGCAGCACAGGAAACAGGCGTTTCATCTCAACACCGTCGCCTTCAGGTACGGTCAGAGCGGGGCAAATCTGGAAATGCGCAGTCATGACAGGTGCATGCCGCTCAAAACACAATGAATATCAAGGGAAGTTGCAATGGCGCATCACACACTATCTGCCAAGCAGCTTAGGCATCAATACCGAATATACGCAAGCGTCGACTGAGTTTACAGGTATTTGCCTGGCTAGGCGTGTCTGCACTCGACACATCAACCTCGATTGGAATTAATGTGCTGGAGTGTTGTGTCATATCAAATTTAAACGTTGTTTTGCCGATGCGAATAATATCGCCGTCTTCCAGCTTTACGTGGGTGACGGGGTCCTCGTTGACATAGGTATGGTTGGTACTATGCAGGTCAATCAGGTAAAAATCGTGGCCATCGCCCCTGCTATTTGCCACCGCTTCGATAATGGCATGCTGCTTACTGACAAAGGCACAGGGTACACAGACATCGTTATCCGCGCTACTACGCCCAATCGAAAACTGGATTTTATCCAGACTGTATTTGATACCTGGGGCACCACTTGCGAATTGAATAAGAGCAGCCATGTTATCACCCTAACCGTGAGAATCTTTCAGCGCACTACCGCGACCGTTGTAACACTCTAAGAATAGACCTAATTGCCGTTGTAAAAAAGTGTAACCAATCACAAAAGTACAACCTTATATTAGTATATACAGATATACCTGTGTTATTTAAATGCCATTTTCTTCATAATTTTTGAGCCCCGCACTGCTGAACAGGGCGTAAGCCTGAACTTGGTTGTGTCGTGAATTTATAGTCTTTATTTAAAAACCTCTTGAAGAAACTCTAGCATCTCCTTCCATGAAGCCTTGTCTGCTTTCTGGTCATATGCAATCGGCATATCGAATTTCTTACCCAGCTCCGTCGCCGCAGGGTTGGTAAAGGCGTGTTTGGCATCTTGATAACTGACGACTTTATACTTAACGCCTGCCGCATCCATCTCTGCTTTGAATTTATCAACCGCCTCGGGTTTTATCATCGGATCTGCCGCACCCGTCAACACCAGCAAACGTGCCTTCACCGTGTCTTTTTTCGCCGGTTGTTCCGTTCCCAGGCTGCCGTGAAGGCTCACTACCCCTTTGAGGTCAGCGCCCATACGCGCCATTTCGAGCGCAATACCACCACCAAAGCAATAACCAACGGCCGCCAACTTGGTCTTATCCATCAAGGCGTGTTTCTGCAATAGCTCCACGGCGGCATCAAACCGTTGCTTGGCAACCGGCAGATTGCCACGCACTGCGCCAGCAAACGCGCCGGCATCTTTGGGATGATCGGCTTGTTTACCGTCGCCGTACATGTCCACCGCCAAAGCGATATAACCGGCTTCAGCCAGCATCCGTGCACGCTTGCGGGTATAGTCGTTATGCCCCCACCACTCGTGTATCACCACCACACCCGGACGTACTTTATTGGAACTGTCGTCATACACCAAATAACCTTTGAGCGTGGTCTCACCCGCTTTATAGGTCACTTCCTCACCTTTAATGGCGGCCTGCGCCACACCCATCACGCCCACCAAGGACAATACCGACAGAATTCTTTTCATCACGCGCTCCTTTACCGTTTACCAAGCTGATTATCAATTTAAGAAGGCATGGCTTGCAAGCACAATCACGGTCCCCTAACAGATCGGCAACTGTCATTCGTGTCACCCCACTGGCGCCCAGATATAACGATGCGTAAAATCCCGGCATGTCTCTACTTACCTTAGTTTTACTGTCTGCTTTCGTGCCCCAAGTAATCCCAGTCAGAGCGTCACACGATGAAATATAATTTCTTCGCGTTATTACTCATTATCCTATTACCGCTTTACTGTTACGCACCGCTGTCACACGCGCAAGAACACACCAAAGAACTGCGCATACATACCCAAGACAATACCGAACTCCCCCTACAAAACTATCCCGCTAAAGGAAAATATTTGCTCATCTGGATTGCCGCAGGTTCCGGACTTGATGAACGCGAGCAGAACTTTGCGGCAGACTTGGCAAAACAAGGCATTGAGGTATGGCAAATCGATTTTGCTGACGCGTTATACCAACCACCGGACAATCAATTGCTGCGCAACATAGATGGTAAGTATATTGCTGATATCATCAGTGCCGCGCATCAGCAAACTGGTAAACAGATAATCCTCGCCAGCCATTCCTACGGCGCCATTCCCGTGTTACATGGCGCACATCAATGGCAATTGCGCAAACAAACCACACCGTATCTACTGGGTGCGATTCTGTTTTCACCTGATCTCTATGCGCGTGTCCCCGCCTTGGGACTGGAGGTGGAGTATGTCCCGGTGTTGTACGCCACTTCTATACCCATCTTTTTGTATCAGGATCAAAAACGCAACACCACCGGGCAATTACCACGCGTCATTGCTGCGCTACGACAAAACAATGTTTCCCTGTATGTAAAAATGTTGCCCGCCGTCACCGGATTATTCTATAAAGGTGATGACGCCCAACAAACCATGCAAACCTTACAACATCTCCCCAAACAAATTCCCGCGATCATTCCGCTCTTGGCACACACACCCACACCGCTGGCCGCACTACCCTACCGGAAAACACCCGCTGCCACCGATAACGGTCTGGACAGCAAGTTAATCCCCTTCAAAGGCAACCCGATTCCACCGTCCATCGACTTGTACGATAGCAACCAGCAACATTACCTTCGCAACCACTACACCGGTCGGGTCACCATCGTAAATTTCTGGGCAACCTGGTGTCCACCTTGCGTCGAAGAGATCCCGTCACTGAATCGGCTGCGCATGCAATTGCAAAACGACAATGTGGAATTGATTTCAATCAACTATGCCGAAGACCCGGCGCGGGTCCATCGGTTTCTGCAAGACGTCAACGTGGAGTTCCCGGTCTTATTAGACACCAACGGCGACGTTGCCGCGCAGTGGAAAGTATTTGTCTACCCTTCTACTTTTGTCATCGACACCCACGGCAAGATCCATTACGGCATTAACGCCGCCATCCATTGGGACTCCCCCGAGGTTATCACCAAGTTGCGGGCATTGTTGCCAGTGAAGTGATATCTATTTGCGACATGTTTAACCCTTAACTGCATGTGGAAAGCTGAAACAGACTTTTCTTTAGATCGAGAACAGGGCAAAATCACACCCTAGATTTAAGAATAAATTGAGCTATTCGCACTTCAAAGGAGTCACCTTGAAACTGACACTCATCTTCACCGGCGTTACTCTCCTCATCTCATTGGCGGCATCAGGCTGCACATCGCAGTTGGGTTACTCCTCTGCGCAAGCGTGGCAGCACAATGAATGCAACAAG
>JANNJI010000077.1:0-2976 GCA_031405795.1 Gammaproteobacteria bacterium | reverse complement strand
CAAGCATGCGTGCGCTCGGCAACAACAGCGCTGGCAAAACAAAGGCGTAATAGGATGCGATCCAATAAGAATTCAGGATAATTGAACCGGCGCACAACCCCACAATACTGGTAAACAGGAAAACCTGATGAGCGGTGGAATCCGGAACAAAAAACAGCATGCCCGCGACACCCCAGGTTACGCCGCTGGCCAAGGCGGTGAATGTGTAGTAGCGCCCCCAGCGCGGCGCATCGAGTGGCGAGGGCGCACGGCGTGTGTAGGCTCGAGACAACAACAGACGGCTGACGGTCACTGCCAGCGTCGCTGCGCACCAGACGATCAGCAGGCTACGGTCGATCTGCTGCCACATAATCAACGTCATCATGATCGGCATCAACGTGATGCTGATGATGATGCCGGGCAGGTTGCGATACAGAAAATCGACGGCCTGTGCGGTTACCTGCTGCGCAAAGGGATTACGTGCACCGGTGTCGTCTGATGAGGTGGTAATGTTATCTCCTGTGGTTAAATAATTTCAGGCTGCGATAGAAACAGAGGAGGATGCCGTTCGGGATAAGTATAGATGATTTGAATGTTGCGGCTAGCCTTTGAGAACCAGTGATTATGCATATCGATTCAGCGTCAATTCTACATATATGTTATTCGGTGCGCCGTGCATGTTGGCGAAATTGGGGGTATTGGTTTTTGCTCTGAGCCTCGGCAAGATAGCCAGGTACCACTTCATCAATTGATGTCGGTGTAAAAGTAAAAAGGGTGGCTAATGGTTTGTCGCAAATACTGTCGATTTGTAATGAACGATAGTTATCCCGAGTGAGCGGGCGGAACAGCGGCATATATTGAAAAATATTGGCCATGAGCCAGGAAGGGAATTTTCCCAAGCCAATGATCCAGCGTTTACGACCAATCAAGCGGGCGGTGTACTGCATCAGCTCTTTTAGCGTATATATTTTTGGTCCGCAGAGGTCATAACATTGGCCGTGGGTGTGAGGGTTATTCAGGCTCTGTACAAATGCCGTGACCACGTCGCCGACATAAACAGGTGCAAAGCGGGCATGGGCGCAGGCCAACGGCACAATGCCGGGGGACAACTTGATCAGTTGCGCAAAGTTATTAAAAAAACTGTCACCAGGGCCGAAGATCACCGAGGGCCGGAAACAAGTGACGTGTAGATCACTGGCCGCCCGCAGCAGGGCTTCGGCTTCCCCTTTGCTGCGTAAGTAATAACTGGCGCCGTTGTGGGCATCGGCATGTAATGCGCTCATGTGCAATAGCCGTTTAACCCCGGTTTGCTGGCAGGCTTGGATCACGTGGCGGGTGAGTTCAACGTGTACCCTCGCAAAGCCCCGGCCATTATCGCGTTTTTCATTCAAGATGCCGACTAAATTGATCACCGCATCACAGCCCTGAAAGTAATGTTGTAAAACATCCAGGTTGTGTATGTCGGCTGTGATTAATTCCAGTGTGGGTAACACCAGCAAGTCACGATGCTGTTCGCGTTGCCGGGTCAAGACACGTACCGTGCAGCCTGCCTTGACCAGACGGGCAATCAGGTGCTTGCCAACAAAGCCGCTACCACCGAGGATACAAATTGTTTGTTTCATAAAATTTTTACACGCTTGGGTTAAAGTGGCTACGGTTGAGGACGACAATAGGCAATAGTCTCATTGTCAGCATCCTTTGCGTTCATGTCTATACTCTAATTAGTTATCCAACTGCACATAGTTCAGTTGGCCAGGTCTTAACCACAAGGAGCCCCCATGAGTTTTAGTGTGATTAACCCCGCCACTGGCGAGAAAATCCGGGACATCCCTGTCTGGAATGAAGAGCAGCTGGAGGGTGCATTACGACAGACCGCCGCAGTGACGCCACAGTGGGCAATGACCCCGTTACTGGATCGGTGCAATTTGATGCGCCGCGCCGCGCAGGTAGTCCGTGATAATGTTGATCGTTACGCACCGATCATCACGCAAGAAATGGGCAAGCTCATCGGTGACGCCCGCAGCGAAGTCCTCAAATGTGCAACCGTGTGCGATTATTATGCGGATAATGGCCCCAAATTTTTACAGGATGAGGTGATTGTCTCTGATGCCGGGCGCAGTTACGTCGCCTATTTACCCATTGGCACGGTGCTGGCGGTGATGCCGTGGAATTATCCGTTCTGGCAGGTATTTCGTTTTGCGGCGCCAGCATTGGTGGCGGGCAATACCGGTGTATTAAAACACGCCTCTAATGTTCCGGGTTGTGCGATGGCCATTGAAGAGATATTTGTCAGCGCCGGGTTTCCGGCCGGAGTATTTCGCAGTTTGATGATCGGTGCCTCACAGGTGCAAAGGGTGATCGCGGATAAACGTATTCACGCCGTGACCTTAACCGGTAGCGAATCTGCTGGACGCAAAGTGGCGGCCACCGCGGGCGAATACCTGAAAAAATCCGTGTTGGAATTGGGTGGTTCGGATGCCTTTATTGTTCTGGAAGATGCTGATTTGGATCTGGCCGCTAAGGCAGCGGTGACCTCGCGGTTTTTAAATAGCGGACAAAGCTGCATCGCCGCTAAACGCTTTATTGTAGTGGATGCCATTGCCGAAGATTTTGTCGCCCGTTTCAAGGCGGGGGCTGAGGCATTAACGCCCGGTGATCCGATGCAAGCGGGGACCACGCTGGCGCCGATGGCGCGGATGGATCTGCGCGATGAATTACATAAACAGGTGCGTGATTCCATCGCCGCCGGTGCAACTGCCGTTACCGGTTGCGAACCGATTGCAGGTCCTGGTGCATTTTATAAGGCATCCATTCTGGATCGTGTCAGCCGTGGTGTACGTGCTTATGGTGAAGAGTTATTTGGGCCAGTGGCAATTGTGATTCGTGCGCGTGATGAAGAGCGGCGCTCCCGTGAGGCCGAGAAGGAAGATCGTTACCGCGTGAAGCGCCGGAAGCATCGGGTGACGCAGCTCAAGACCGCCGTTCGCCGCGTGCTCG
>JANNJI010000076.1:0-6691 GCA_031405795.1 Gammaproteobacteria bacterium | reverse complement strand
AAACGAGGGGTTTGGGGTTAGATTCCTAGAATCGGAAAGTATTTGAGTAGCAGAACAACACTATGAGTTCGCGAGAGTTGAACTCAATATGGCGGCCCGGCGTAGACGCCCCGTGCCTGAACCTTCGGCCATCAGAGTTTCAATTTCCTCTCCACCACGTCCAAAAATAAAGGGATCGCCGCCTTTGAGCCGTAATACCTTTTTGCCCTCCTTGGCCAAACGCACCAACAAGGCATTAATACCTTCCTGTGGCAGGGTATGTTTGTCTCGTTCCTTACCTGCGTAAATGAACTCGGCATCGCGCCGTACCAAATCCAGAATGGGGGCCGAGACGAGCCGGTCATACACCACCACATCGGCCCGCTGCATCAACCGCAGGGCACGAAAGGTTAATAAATCCGGATCCCCCGGCCCGGCACCGACCAAAAATACCTCGCCGTGGGCGCGAGGCGGTTTGGCATTGGCGATAGCCTGTTCCAAGGCTTGTTGCGCCGCCTCATCCTTACCCGCAATCAGCATATCGGCGACGGGGCCTTCAATGATCTCTTCCCAAAACCGCCGGATATCGTCACTCCCACCGAAACGCTGTTTAACCTTGGAGCGGAACCGTTCCAGGAGGTCGGCCAGCCGCCCGTAGGCCGCCGGGATAAAGGTTTCCAAACGCGCCCTCAATAAACGCGCCAGAACAGGAGAAGCACCGCCGGTTGAGATCGCAACCTGGACAGGCGAACGGTCAATAATAGATGGCATGATGAAGGAGCCAGCATCAGGGTTGTCCACCACATTCACTGGTATACCACGTGCCTGTGCCAGAGCAGCTACCTGTGTGTTGACTGAAGTATCGTTGGTTGCGGCAATAATGACGGCCTGATTGCTAATATCTGCTGGTTCAAATGAACGGCCGATATAGGTCACATCACCCGAGTGTGCCCAACGGGCGAGCTCATCACAGAGTGCGGGAGAAATCAGGGTAATACGGGCTCCTGCGCGATGCAGCAGGTAAACCTTGCGTGCCGCAACCTGACCTCCACCGATTATCAAGCAAGACTTGTCGCGAATATTCATAAAAATGGGCAGAAACCGCATGTTGCTTGTTCCTTAATGAAATATGGTGTCTATGATAACGTCCGGCTGATTGCGCGTCGTGACTCCACTCAGAGATAGACTGCAGCCAGGCAGGGCTGCATCGGCAGTGGTACGCAGAAACTTCCCTATATTATACGGGGTCAATTTTACTGCTGGCCTCGCAAATTGTTGACTATACTACTAGGTGAATAGTCTTCGTTCCTTCATCGTTCCACTCACTCCTGTAGGAGGTATGTTATGCGGCGTCGCTTGTATTTTCTCCTTCCTGATCTACGTAGTGCCAACATTATCCACAATGAACTGTTATTAGCGCGAATCGAAGAAGGTCGTATGCATGTGCTGGAAAAAGAAGATGTGTCACTGGATGGCCTGCCAGAGGCTAATCTCCTGCAAAAAAGTGATCTGATCCATGGGTTACAGATGGGGATGTATATCGGCGGTGTCATGGGTATGTTATTGAGTACACTTGCCGTGTCACTGGGAATGATTGTGCCCGGTTTGGAAATCCTCTCCGTCACCTCACTGGTGTTCGGTGGTGCCGCCTTCGGCTCGTTTGCTGCAAGCCTCATCGCCGTCAATGTGGGTAACACACGCCTCAAAGACTTTCATCCCGAAATCGCCAAAGGCCGAATACTCTTTATGGTAGATGTCCCCATAAGTCGGCTTGACGAGATCCGTGCCCTGATCTCAGGTCATCACCCTGAGGCAGACATGCGCGGTATCGACCCACGCATCCCCGCGTTCCCTTAGTACAAAAAGTGTCAAACACAGCAAGGGCGGTTTACACCGCCCTTTTTTTTACATATAAGGGGCACAACATTTTGTTATCATTGGCCTGACATCACCTGACACACTTGACGCATAATTAACCTACCAACCCAAACTGACAAAGTACTATGACCAAAAAATCCATTCTCGTCACCGGCGGCGCCGGTTACATCGGCAGCCATGTTGTACGCCAATTAGGCGAAGCCGGTGAAAGTATTGTTGTGCTGGACAATCTTTCCAGCGGCTTTGAAGCCGCCATTCTGTATGGCAAGTTTGTCAAAGGTGACACGGGTGACGGCGCCCTGGTGGCAAAGGTACTCAAGGAAAATAAGATTGACACCGTCATGCACTTTGCGGCACATACGGTCGTCCCGGAATCCGTCAGCAATCCGCTGAAATATTATTGGAACAACACCTGCAGCACCCGTAACCTTCTCGAACAATGCCACTTACACGGGGTCAAATATTTCATTTTTTCTTCCACCGCGGCGGTATATGGTTTTCCCGACGGCGGCAGTGCCAGCGAGGCCACGCCCACCGCACCAATTAACCCCTACGGCACATCAAAGCTGATGACCGAATGGATGCTGCGTGATGTGGCGGCGGCGTCTGATTTGCGCTATGTCGCCTTGCGTTATTTCAATGTGGCCGGTTGTGATCCTCAAACACGCATCGGTCAATCCACCCCCAACGCCACCTTGTTGATCAAAGTGGCGTGCGAGGTCGCCGTGGGCAAACGTGCTGCGATTTCAATTTTTGGTACGGATTATCCAACCCCGGATGGCACCGGGATTCGCGATTACATTCACGTTGAAGATTTGGCCAATGCCCATTTGGGTGCATTGGCTTATTTACGTAAAGGCAATGCATCCAACATCATGAATGTGGGTTATGGCCATGGCTATAGTGTGCGGGAAGTCTTAAATGCTGTGATCAAGGTTAATGGCGCCAAGATGACGATCAAGGAAGAACCACGGCGCGCCGGTGATCCGCCCGCGCTGATCGCCAACAGCGATAAACTTAAATCACTGCTGGGCTGGACACCCAACTATGATAATCTGGACTTTATTGTGCAAAGTGCGTTAAATTGGGAACGCAAGCTGCAACAAAACCCCAGCGGATTTGTGAAATAAATATATGCCTGTATATACACTACGCGTCAATCAGCAACAACATACGGTAGATGTCCCGGAAGACATGCCGCTACTGTGGGTACTGCGTGATGTCATCGGTTTAACGGGTACCAAATACAGTTGCGGTATCGGCCTGTGCGGTACCTGCACCGTGCATGTCAGCGGCGAACCCTTGCGTGCCTGCACAGTGCCCATTGCGAATGTGGCCCAGCAAGAGATCACAACGATCGAAGGTTTGGCAGCAAAAGAACTGCACCCAGTACAACAAGCCTGGCTCGATGAACAAGTCGCGCAGTGTGGTTACTGTCAACCCGGCCAAGTGATGAGCGCCGCCGCGTTATTAAAAAAAATACCAAATCCAACCGATACGCAAATAGATCAATACATGGCGGGCAATCTATGCCGTTGTGGCACCTACCTACGTATCCGTCGCGCCATTCACCGCGCGGCAAAACTTCTCAATAACGCGAACACCTCATGACTGAACCGAACAACCCATCCCGCCGCCAATTTATTCGAACCAGCGCCGCACTGGGTACTGGATTAATGCTGGAATTGCACTTTACACACAATGCCCTAGCCAGCAGCAGCGACGCCGCAAATCACTTTACGCCCAATGCCTGGCTGGAAATTCAACCGGATAATACCGTGATCTTCACCCTGGCTGAATCTGAAATGGGACAAGGCGTGATGACATCCTTACCGATGATCTTGGCAGAGGAGCTCGAAGTAAACTGGCAACACATTCAAGTGCGCCAGGCACCGTACAACCCAATCTATGGCAAACAATCCACCGGTGGCAGTACCAGCGTCAGCCAAGGTTGGGAAGTGTTGCGCCATGCCGGCGCCACGGCGCGTATCATGTTGATCGCCGCCGCCGCCCAACAATGGAAAGTGACCGCCAATGAGTGCCGTGCCGAGAACAGCCGAATTATTCACCCCGCGTCAGGTCGTTCATTTGCCTTTGGTGAATTAGCACAACACGCGGCACAACAATCATTGCCCACTACCGTCAAACTCAAACGTCCGAACGAATACCGAATCATTGGTAAATCCATGCCGCGCCTTGATTCACCGAAAAAAATTACCGGTACGGCGGAATTTGGGATTGATGTTCGCGTACCAGGCATGTTGATAGCAACAATCAAACATTCGCCGGTATTTGGCGGCAAAGTCAAAACAATCGATGACAGTCTCGCTAAAACCATGCCTGGAGTAAAAAAGATCGTTAATTTGGGAGACAGCGTTGCCGTCATTGCCAATAATTTTTGGACGGCAAAAAAGGCCTTGGATGTTGTTAAGCTAACCTGGTCAACACCTGCGGATAACCCGATCAATTCTGCAACCTTGCGCCAACAATTTATCGCCGCATTGGCTAAACCCGGTGCCATTGCGCGCAATGACGGTGACGGCAAACTGGCTTTGAATGGAACTACACGTATTGATGCAGATTACTCTGTGCCGTTCCAGGCGCATGCCACCATGGAACCGATGAACTGTACCGCCCATGTGCATGATGGTGGTTGCGAGATATGGGCACCGACACAAACCCCCAGTACGGTATATTCAGTTGCACTCGCGCATGGCTTGTCGAGCTTTGATCGTTTCATGGTGAAACTCAAAGGTAAAGTCTCCAATACCCCTTCCGCTGCAATCCGTGTCAACACTACATTAATTGGTGGTGGATTTGGTCGCCGCCTGGAAACGGATTTTGTTAAAGAAGCGATATTATTATCCAAAGCAGTGGCAGCACCGGTCAAATTGATTTGGACACGCGAAGAAGATATTCAACACGACTTTTACCGGCCGATGGCACTTGCCAGACTTTCTGCAACACTTGATAACAAGGGAAATGTTCTGAGTTGGTCATATAAACTCGCCAGCCCTTCACTCCAGGATGCGGATGAACCTGGCTCACTTGGTGATGAGGTTGATGCTGGCGCAGTCTCAGGGGCACGCAATCTGCCTTACACAATACCCAATATCAATGTCGCCTATGTCCTGGTCAGAACGCCTGCACCTATTGGACCCTGGCGCTCAGTCGGCAATTCCATTAATGGTTTTATTACGGAATGTTTTATGGATGAGCTGGCTTATGCGGCAAAAAAAGATCCTGTTGCGTTTCGACTGGCATATTTAAAGGATAAACCACAACACAGTGCAGTGCTTGAATTGGCCGCGTCTAAATCAGGCTGGGGTAAAAAGTTGTCGCCAGGGCATGCGCTTGGCGCGGCAGTACATTATTCGTTTGGTAGTTATGTCGCACAGGTGGCAGAGGTGTCGCTAGGAAAAAATAATAAACTGATTGTGCATAAAGTGACGTGTGCTGTTGATTGTGGTCTGGTAGTGAATCCGGATTCGGCCGTTGCACAAATTGAAGGCGCAATTGTCTTTGGCCTGACCGCTACCCTTAAAAGTGCCATCACACTAGAGCATGGTGCCGTTGTCCAAAGTAACTTCCATGATTTCCCGCTGCTGGACATCAGCGAGATGCCCAGCATTGAGGTCCACTTTATTCCCAGTGATGAGGATCCACGCGGGCTGGGTGAGCCCGGCGTCCCCCCCATTGCAGCCGCCGTTATGAATGCCTATTTTGCGCTGACAAAAAAACGTGTCAGACAGTTACCTTTTACCACGCAACCGGTGTGAACCGATCAGCATTTATTTTCGCGTGTTAGGCCCACTCACCGTTTCAACCAGCATTGCAGGCCAGTGAAAATACGCGGTTGTTTTGCGTTTATTCTCAATGTCCTGGTAGATATGCGCTGCACGATCTGCGGTCATACCTAATAACTCACCCAGCTTTGCGGCTGACATCTTTTGATTGTTTGCCCACAATGCAATATCCATCTGCTGGTACGGCAAAGCAAAATAAAATTCGTCTTGGCCTTGCGGCAGGCTATAGGTATCAGTTGTCGGGATCGCTTCACAGATCGCCTTGGGTAAACCCAGATGTCTCGATAATTCGTAGACATGTGTTTTGTATAGATGGGCAATGGGTTTGAAATCTGCGGATCCATCACCGTTTTTAACGAAGAACCCTTGATCGTACTCCAATCGGTTTGGCGTACCAATAACGGCGTAATTCAACCGGTCGGCATGGAAATATTCAATGGTCTTGCGAATACGTTGTTTGTAATTGGTCGCCGCAACGATCTGCAAATATTCTTTAATTCCAAGACGGGTTTTAAATTCCTTACCATCGGGAGACTGCACCACCAATTGAAAATGATTGAACTGTCCTTCGGTACCGCCTGAAATGATAATTTTATTTTTCCAGCCCTGGCCATAGTCCGGGTAGGCAGCTTTGATTGCCTCATCACGCCATTTATAACAGCCAATGGCATCCAGCGTTGGCGCAATATCATGCATAAGATATTCAATACCAAGGTGCTCTGCTAACAGTTTGCCACGTCTTGAGCTGTCGGATGAAGAATCACGCTCAGGCAATAACAAACCAAAGACACGGTCCTTGCCAAGGGCTTGCACACTCAGTGCGGCCGATACAGAACTATCGATACCGCCTGACATAGCGACAACATAACCACGCTTACGTAAATCGGTACGCAAGACCTCACGCATGCGATTGCAGATTTTATCCACTTCAGCAGTATGATCAAGTTTGAATACATCAGATAAGGAACTGATTTTGGCCATATATCACCTTTTTACTCCGTCAATAGAAATCGTTTAACTTTCCCCGA
>JANNJI010000075.1:0-1334 GCA_031405795.1 Gammaproteobacteria bacterium | reverse complement strand
ACAGTCGCACGCCTACACTTTTTCCACACCCGTCCCTCCTACGATATGGTCATTGCCATCGCCTCCGATCAAGGTGTCGTTGCCGCTGTTGCCGCTGAGGAGATCATCACCGGCACCCCCGGCCAGCACATTGGCTGCGTTGTTGCCAACCATCGAGTTGCTCAAATCGTTGCCCGTACCATTGATCGCCGCGTCGCCACTCAAGACAAGATGTTCGAGGTGCTCGTCGAGGCTATACGAAATGGCGGTATAAACCACGTCCGTCCCACCGTTCGCCAGTTCCACCACGCTGTCACCGGCATCATCAACGAAGTAGTTGTCATCACCGGCGCCGCCAGCCATGTGATCCACACCCGCTCCGCCGTTGAGAAGATCATTGCCATCACCACCGATCAAGGTGTCGTTGCCGCCGTTGCCGCTGAGGAGATCATCACCGGCACCCCCGGCCAGCACATTGGCTGCGTTGTTGCCGACCATCGAGTTGTTGAGATCGTTGCCCGTGCCATTGATCGCCGTGTCACCCTCCAAGACAAGGTGTTCGAGGTGCGCGCCGAGGTTATACGAGATGGCGGTATTGACCACGTCCGTTCCGCCGTTCGCCAGTTCCACTACGCTGTCACCGGCATCGTCAACGAAGTAGTAATCATCCCCGGCACCACCCACCATGTGATCCACACCGGTTCCACCGAGCAGATAATCATTGCCGCTACCACCGAGCAATGTATCGTTACCCTCTTTCCCACCGATGAAGTCATCGCCCTCGCCACCAGACACGCTATCGTTACCAGCAAAACCAATGAGCGTGTCATTACCCGCCAAACCATTAATGACATCCCTATCATCCGTACCATAGAGGGTATCGGCATCTGCTGTTCCCATCAGCAGGTTAGCCACGTTGATCTGGAAGTATTGCGAGGCGGTTGTCCCAACGGTATCGGTGACGGTTAATACAATTGGCACTGCACCGACATCTCCGTTGGCGGGTGTGCCGGAGAAGGTGCGGGTGGTAGCATTGAAGTTCAACCAACCTGGCAGCGGCGAACCATTCGCGCCTGTGGCACTATATATAAGTGTGTCACCATGCAGGACATCGACATCGCTAAATAGATTGGCCTCCACCAGCAGATTGAACGGTTGATCTTCGAGGGTGGTCTGATCCGCGATGACACCCGTAACAACCGGCGCGTCATTGCTGTTGTTGACGCTCAACGTGAAACTGTCGCTCACATTGGCGCCGCTACTATCCGTTGCCGTCACCACAATATTCACCACACCCACATCGGCGTTGCCGGGCGTGCCGGTGAAGGTTTGAGATGGTGCATTGAATTGCAGCC
>JANNJI010000074.1:0-1339 GCA_031405795.1 Gammaproteobacteria bacterium | reverse complement strand
TGACCTCAGCCTGGATCTGCTCTTCGGTACAAAAAATATGGGCATCATCCTGGGTAAAGCCACGGACACGCATTAGTCCATGCAAGGCGCCGCTTTGCTCGTTGCGATGGCAAGAACCGAACTCCGCCATGCGTAAAGGTAAGTCTCGGTAACTCTTGATGCCCTGGTTATAAATTTGGATATGACACGGGCAATTCATCGGCTTAATCGCATAGTCGCGTTCTTCCGACTGGGTGGTGAACATGTTGTGGTGAAACTTCTCCCAGTGCCCGGATTTTTCCCACAACACACGCCCGACCACGGTAGGGGTACGTACTTCTTCATATCCATGGGCCTTGATAAGGCGACGGGTGTATTGTTCGATTTGCTGGTAGATGGTCCAGCCTTTGTCGTGCCAAAAGACCATCCCAGGCGCCTCCTCCTGCATATGAAACAAATCCAACTGTTTGCCAATGCGGCGGTGATCGCGCTTCTCCGCCTCTTCCAGGCGATGGAGATGATCTTTCAGGTCGTTTTTATTGGTCCATGCTGTTCCGTAAATACGTTGCAGCATTTCGTTCTTAGAATCTCCGCGCCAGTATGCCCCTGCGACTTTCATCAGTTTGAAGGCCTTGAGCTTGCCGGTCGAAGGCACATGCGGGCCACGGCACAAGTCGATAAATTCACCTTGTTGGTATAACGAGATGTCGTCGGCTTGTGGAATACTTTGGATGATCTCGGCCTTGTAGGCCTCACCCATGTTTTGAAAAAACTTTACTGCCTCATCGCGCGGCATGACCTTACGCGACACGGGAAAATCTTTCTTGGCCAATTCTTCCATCTTTTGTTCGATGTTCAGCAAATCCGCTTCGGTGAAACCGGTGGAATAGGCAAAATCGTAATAAAAGCCATCGTCGATCACCGGACCGATGGTGACCTGGGCCTTGGGAAATAATTCTTTGACAGCCTGCGCCAGCAGATGCGCAGTGGAATGGCGAATGACCTCAAGCGCATCTTTGTCGCGATCAGTAACAATCGCCAAGGCAATGTCCTGATCGATGAGGTAACTGGTATCCACCAGCTTGTCATTGACGCGACCGGCCAGTGCGGCCTTGGCCAGTCCGGCACCGATATCTGCGGCAACTTCCGCCACGGTCAATGGATTGGCATAACGACGGATGCTGCCATCCGGCAATGTAACAACAGGCATAACACTCTCTCTTTCCGTTAACAGCGACCGCCACGAGGGGCCACTTGTTCATCACAACGACCACTACCAAAGGTCGTTTCAGTTTTTCTCGCCAGTACTCTCTACCACAGAGTATCTGCAAGAGATTACGTTACTGGGCTCTTTCTACCG
>JANNJI010000073.1:0-5608 GCA_031405795.1 Gammaproteobacteria bacterium | reverse complement strand
GTCACCAGCTTGGCTCGGGTCAGATCACGGCCGACCTGCTTGAGCGCCTCGACCAGCAACACGGCGCTGCTGTAGGCAGGAACCTGGCTAGTCTGGTAGCTGCGCACCAGTGCGCCGCCTTTGAACAGGGCGGCATACTGGCGCAGTGCATCCGGCTTCTGGTCGGTGGGGACGGTAGGATAGGCCAGCAGGATGCGGCCTTCAAATGCAGCCGGCAGCTCCAGCACCGCACGCGGCGCCAGCGGGCCCTTAGCCATAGTTTTTTATTTGCCGATTCACGCACGCTGACGATCTTGATCCACCGCGCCATCAGCGCACTGGGCCGCGTCATGTTGACGTGCTACCAGTCCTACACCCCCTTACCCCCTGACATTTGGATGATGCTGCATCATCTGTATCAAGCCGCCGAAGAACGCAATATCCTGCTCAGCAATGTCAGTGATGAACATCATCGCTATGTAACCAAGACCAGCATTAGCAGTGAGTACACCCGTTTATTACTGCTGGCACTGGCCTCACCCTATCGATTGCGACACGGCGAAGTCGCCAAAGTATATGACACACTGGAACGCTGGAATATCAAATGCCGACTCAACCCACTCACGGCGGATGACAAAAAAAATAAAACAGCCACGCACTTTGGTGTCGATCTCAGCAACAATGAACCACCCCGCTCTTTAGCCCTGGCAATGGGTGAATGCCCGGAAACACAATGCCGTATTCTGGATACTCAACCGTTAGCCAATGCCATTCGCAAGGAAATCAAAGCAGGCTTTAATGCCGGTGAAACCACCTTAACCGGTATCGAGATGCATCGCCCGGATCTGTCGCAGGATCTCATGCGCCGTTTGCTGATTGCCTGGTGTGTGATCCCCAAGCGGGGATTTCCGCGTAGTGACATCGAGGAACAAGTAGAAGTGACCTTAGGATTATCCGCCACGCATCAAGTTATTATCACCGGTACTCGAAGAAAAGCGGCGGAACAAGACAGCTTTAGTCACACCGCCCAATATGAACCAGGTAAAACCTCTGACGGTATAGGTACCCCAAACACGCCGCAAACAGATGTGTGGGATATGATCTATTACTCCGGCGACAGTAATGGCATTGCCGGTATTGAAGAGCAGTTCAATAAAGAACAACAACCCGCACAAGAACAGCGAAAAACCCAGTACCACCCTGAAACCTGGGCTGTACTGAACGAGAGCGCCAGCGGCTATTGCATTCATTCCGTCGGCAGGCCCAAAGAAGCGCGCGCCCAAGTGGGCGAACTCGTCGGCATTCGGCGCAGCATCCGTGGCCAGACCTGGAAATGGGGAATTGGGGTAATTCGCTGGCTAAAAGCCGATAATCAAGACCGCTTAATGCTGGGCATTGAGATGCTCACCCCAGATGCCGCTGCCATTGGTATACGTGGTGTCGCCCACCCCAAACATGACTATCAACGCACACTCATGTTGCCGGAAATACGGGCAATCAATCAGCCCACCACGCTCATCACCGGGCCAGTACCGTACCGTGTCAGCAATCAACTGGTGATTAATATCCTGGGCAAGGAAATCATGATTAAACTGAGTAAACAAGTAGCGAATACCGGCCTGTTTGCACAGTTTGAATTTGAAATCTTGGAGCAGCAACAAGCCGGCACGAAAAAAACCGAGGAAAATCCTGACTCGGAATTCGACAGTGTCTGGTCGTCGATTTGAATGGGTGGCTCGATTTCGACCAAATCTGTGAAGATTAGCGGTTCTAATCCTGTTGTCTCTATAAAGTTACCCTCGTGTCTTGCCGATAGTTTGGGACAACGGTCACCACGTCGTCATTGCCTACGAAGGTTGCTTCCACTAGCCAGACACCCTTACCATATGCCAACAAACAATAACAAAACACGGATGATGACGTGAGTAACGAAAATCTGCTACGGGTCCTCTCGATTTTTGACTCCTCTGAAGAGGCTGAGTCGCTGATCAACGCATTGCGTAATGCAGGCCATATGGTGCGTGATTTACGCGTGGATGATGGCGAAGACATGAAAACCGCCATTGAAGAAAACCCCATTGATATCATTCTGGCAAAATTAAAAATGCCCGCGTTCTCCGCCCGGCAAGCCGTGGAGATACTGCTCCAATCCGGGCGTGATATACCATTAATCGTTATTACCCCGCCGAGTAAGGAGTCCTCCGCGCTTGAGGCGCTCAAGGTTGGCGCACGCGACGCGCTTGCTGAGGATCAAGTGGAACGCCTCAAACTGGTGGTTAAACGTGAACTGGGTGATCTGCGTGAACGCCGCACCAATCGCCGTTGTGAGCAAATGTTGCGTGAGACCGAGAAACGCGCCAAAGGCCTCATCGATAACTCACGCGACGCCATTGCCTATGTGCATGATGGCATGCACATCTATGCCAATGAAGCCTACTTAAAAATGTTTGGTTATGAAACCAGTGACGATGTGCAAGGCATGCCGATCATGGACATGGTCAGCGGCGAAGACCACGCCAAGCTCAAAGAATTCCTGCGCGCCTACACCAAGGGACAGGCTGAAAATACCCAGCTTGATGTGCATGGCCAGCATACCCAGGGCCGCAAGATAAAAATCAAAATGGAATTTTCCTCCGCCAGCATGGATGGAGAATCCTGTACCCAGATCATTATTCGCGACCACTCGCTGAGTAAAGAACTGGAACAAAAACTCAATGTCATGTCGCAAATGGATATTGTCACCGGCTTGTATAATCGTACCTATTTTCTCGAACACCTGGATCAGGTCATTACGCGCGCCATCGAAGGACAAACACGTGGCGCCTTGTATTTCATCACGCTGGATAAATATCAGGATGTCCGCAATCAGGTCGGCATTGCCGCCGCTGATCACCTGCTGGCCAATGTTGCCAGTCATCTAAAAAACAAATTGCGCGATTTAGGCGTGCTGGCACGTTTTGAAGGCGGTTCCTATGTACTGCTGATCCAGAATATCGACAGCAAACAAGCGGAAAAATATGCCGCTGGGATCAACAAACTTATCGCAGAACATGTTGCCGACATTGGCAATCAAACTGTGCAGACGACCACCAGCATTGGTCTGACACTCATCAATGAAACCACCAGCAACGGTCAGGATTGTATTAACCGTGCAGAAAAAGGCGCCCTCGCCGCGCAGCAGGACGGCGGCAACAAGCACCACATCTTTAACCCGGCAATGCAAGAACTGGCAGTACAGGAGGAAACTAATGTCTGGGCCAACAAGATCAAACTTGCACTGAAGGAAAATAAATTCCGCCTGTTATTTCAACCGATTGTCAGCCTGCATGGCGAGCCCGGTGCGCATTATGAAGTGTTGTTACGCATGATTGATGATAAAAATGAATCGGTGCCCCCCTCAGAGTTTATTCCTGCCGCAGAACAATCCGGCTTGATGAATTTCCTTGACCGCTGGGTCATTGCCAATGCTTTCATGTTACTGGCACGACGTCAGCGCGAAGGGAAAAAAACCCGCATCTTCATCAAACTCTCAGCATCAACATTGGGCGATGCTGAATTCCTGCCCTGGATCAGCGAACGGATAAAAAGCACCAAGGTGGATACCGATTGCCTGGTGTTTCAGGTAAGCGAGGATGCCGCATTAAATTTTCTCAAACAGACCAAAGCAATCGCACTTGGCTTAAGCCAGTTACATTGCCGCTTTGCCCTGGAGAATTTCGGGATAGAACAGAACACCTTCCAGTCTCTGAAACAACTGAAAGTTAATTACATCAAGATACACATGAGTTTAATCCACGGCCTGGCACAAAATGTCGAGAGCCAGGAAAAACTCAAGAGCATCGCCGAAACCGCCAATAGTCTGAACATTCAAACCATCGCCGCCTTCGTCGAAGATGCCAACAGCCTGGCGGTGTTATGGCAATGCGCCGTCGACTTCATCCAAGGCTACTTCCTGCAGCACCCACAAGCGGAAATGAATTACGATTTTAATGAGACATTTTAATAGCGAAGATTAATAATTCAGTTTTATCTCAGGTCGTTTTTTTATTATTTCATTCTGTCCTGCCAATATTCTGGCTGACGGTGTAAGCATGCAACAGCGATAACGAGAATTTTTTCACCGGTTACTGTATAAATCACGCCGTATGGAAATCGGCGTAATAAGCAACGTCGAGTCCGAGTTGAACAGGGATGCCAAGCCATTGGATGGCGACCAATCCTGTCTAATGCTTTTAACATCTCACCCAAAAAATCATCGCCAAGCCCAGGCGATTCTGAATTAAAATAGTCGACAGCTTCGTCAAGCTCCTGCTGAGCAACGTCTAAGAATCGGATAATCATTTATATTTGGCTAGAACCTCTTCCACTGAGACACTTTTCAAATTCCCTGCTTGATAGGCATCGATTCGGCTTTCCGCCTCTTCCGCCCATCTAGATTCAATTTCTTTATCCACATTATCGATACTCATCAGTAACCGATCAACAAGTTCGGCCTGTTCTGTGACAGGTAAAGATAATACTTTATCCAGGATATCTTTTGATGTGCTCATCACCATTCCTCGAGTATGATTTGCGGAAAGTATAACATAACAATATCAGTTTGCTCACTAAACCCTTTCATACCTACACTCTGTTATGAAGCGTCTGGTTTCGATGTTGGTCTTGTGTCGGGCTTGATTTACACGATGTATGAATGCCGCAGAGGCACGGACGATGCACAAGGAAGTGCAAGTGTCGCGATAGGCAGGATGCCGTGAGCGGCTGCCTTGGAGCGGCAAGCCCGACCCGATGAAAGCAGATTCCGATTCGGGCTAGCCTTTGCAAGACAATGTCTGTGCGATCCTCGCTTTTGTGAACACTCAAGCCAAGCAAACGTAAATTTGAAATTGTTTGCATGAGCTGAACTCTGTTCTGTGTAATCAGTTTTTTTCTTTTTTTCGGCAATCAATTTAACGAGAAAATAAATCTGTAACCTTTAATGCAAGGGCGAGTCGAAGGTTGATGTCATGCAACAAAGCGAGACCTGACCCCGAATCCGTGACCCCGAATCCGCCGAATCCGTGGAAAATCAGCAACCTTGAGCAGTCATCTTAATATCCGTATATTGCAGCTTTAGACTAACCCAATCTCCCTTTTTGACGATAGAATTGCTGGTTTCAATCATAATAAGGCAGTCTTGCGACAATCGATAGAAAGCCATTCCATCATCTTCTATAGACTCAATTCTCCCGTTCGTAATAAGCGAATTTTTTTCTCGTTTAAAATAATATTCACCAACGTTACTTACACTCATGTCCCGCACTTCATCAATTGACCGATCGATATCAAACTCGACGTCATATTGATGGTTTTTGGTAGGTACCTCTTTATTCGCCCATATTGAAACCCCGGCACCTAAACTAGAAGTAAAGCTCACAACTATACTCCCAGCTACAAATTTGAAATTTGTGACTGTAATTTTCACTGTGGAATTCTCTGTAATACATTTTCCACTCTATCAGCATGCCATGTCTCCAAATGGTAGTGGAGTTTATTTGGTTTACTATTCATTTCATGTTCACCAAATCTAATGCTTCGTTTACCATCAGCTGACCATATTCTATCAGGATCTGGTAAACCATCTCTTGGA
>JANNJI010000072.1:0-1242 GCA_031405795.1 Gammaproteobacteria bacterium | reverse complement strand
GGCAAGTCGAGCTAATAAGCGATATGCAGTTTTAATCGACACCTCCTATAGCATGCAGCAACACCAGGCGGAATTAAAAACTTTCATAGCCGCAATGCAAGACCAGTTAAAATTCTCCGCGACAAAACCGGATTACTTTTTGGTTGGCAAGACACTACAGGCAGTTCAAACCGTCAATATGGATGAAATCGTTTTTTTCGGCCATTCCGGTCATTTGTCGCACCTCAAGCTTTGGCAACAAAGCAACCCGGCAACTTCGTACGACGCAATTGTGTTGGTCACCGACGAAGGTGCGTATGAATTAAAGGAAGAAATAAAATTGAATCCATCATCCAACACCCCCATCTGGTTACTGCATCTGGGTGCTACCCTGCCCTACGCCTATGATGACACTTTGCTTGATCTGTTGTTGAAATCCAAAGGCGGTGTCGCCACTGAGTTTGAGACCATTGTCCAGCAGACCGAACAAACCGACCCCACGCTATTTTTCAGCGGTGATTATCAATGGCACTATAAAGGTCTTGCCAAACCAATCAGTGAACCAGGCGACCCATTACTTGCCGCCCTGGCGGCAAAACAGTTTATTAATTACCAATATCGCCAGCATAAGGGCAATGGCCTGAAGACCCTGGATGCTTTGCATGCCATTGCCATACAATACTCCATCGTCACACCCTTCTCCTCGATGATCGTCGTGGTGAATGATCAACAGCAAGCGGATTTAAAAAAGATGTCGGCTGAAAAAGATCGTTTTGATCGTGAAGTTGAAGCAGGCGGTAAACTTTCCAATAACACTGCTATACCTTTCTCAGTAGAAGGTGTTCCCGAACCTGAAGAATGGGCATTGATTTTTGTTTTATGTCTCTTATTATTTAGTGCTTATGTGCGTAAACGAGCGTTTTCCTTAAATAGGATGGCTCGTTTATGAAAAGTTTGCATCATCAATGCCATTTTGAATGGTAAACGTAAAATATTTCATTAGCCTTGGTGGCTGAAATCAAGATTTGGAATCACGTTGTTTTCTCCAATCTGTGGGGGAAACGCCAACATGGGTGATAAAGGCGCGAGACAATGCACTGGCACTTGCGTAACCCACCGCATTCGCTACTAACTGCACGGGCTTACCCCGGCGCAGCATTGATTGCGCAACACCTATTCTCCACTCCGTAAGGTAGCTGCCTGGCGTCGTTCCCACCGTGTCACGAAATTTCGTGGCGAAGCGTGCGCGAGACATTCCTGCGA
>JANNJI010000071.1:0-2441 GCA_031405795.1 Gammaproteobacteria bacterium | reverse complement strand
GGACCAGCGTCTGGCCGGCTGATCCTCTTGCCTTGGGTTGTCCTGGCTGCGGCATCGATGAGGCAAAGGATGATCCACTGGATTTTGTGTTATGGAAACCCGCCAAACCCGGCGAACCCAGTTGGGATTCACCGTGGGGAGCGGGCCGACCCGGCTGGCACATTGAATGTTCAGCGATGTCCACGCATTGCCTGGGTGATCACTTTGATATTCACGGCGGCGGCATGGACCTGCAATTTCCCCATCATGAAAATGAAATCGCCCAGTCTTGTGCGGCGACAAATGCGCCGTTTGTTAATGTCTGGATGCACAACGGCTTTGTGCGTGTCGACAATGACAAGATGTCCAAATCGCTGGGTAATTTTTTCACTATTCGTGATGTGTTGAAAGAACTGGATGATGATGATCATGCGCGTGCCGGGGAGATAATTCGTTTATTTATTCTTGGCAGTCACTATCGTAGCCCCTTGAATTATTCGATCGATCAACTGAAATCGGCAGAAAAACGGTTGCAACGGTTATATCGGGCATTATACGAAGCCAGAAAAACCACAGGACAAGTGAATGATGACAACATCGATAAGCGCTACGAGTCCGCCTTTCTTGCCGCGATGGATGACGATTTTAATACTCCAATAGCATTGAGCGTGCTCGATGAAATCGTCACAGAACTAAATCGGGTTAAAGACGCGGATATGTCAGCTGTACTGGCGCTTGTTAACACGCTAACAAAACTTAGTCGAGTACTGGGTATACTGGGTATGGACCCGGAGAAATTTTTAAAAATTCGTACCGCTTACGCACAGAAAGGTACGGTAAATTTAACAATACACAGTAATACTCACGGGGTTTCAGTCCAGACATTCGAAGGCAGAATTGACGAATTAATCAATCAGCGTAATGCTGCACGCAAAGCCAAAAACTTTGCCGAATCGGATCGGATTCGTGACGAACTGCTCGGGCAGGGAATTGTGCTGGAAGATGGTCCACAGGGTACTATCTGGCGGCGTCAATAAGCAGCGGCAACAAACAGGATTTATTGCGGAACAATTAATCGGAGAGATTGCTACGTATGCTGTTCCCGTGCAATCAGCGTATTTTCCAATAAAGTGGCGACGGTCATCGGTCCAACACCGCCGGGCACCGGTGTAATCCAACTGGCGCGTTGGTGCGCAGCAGTAAACTCAACATCACCAACCAAGCTGCCGTCGTTAAGGCGATTGATTCCCACATCGATCACAATCGCACCCGGCTTAATCCACGTCCCAGGGATAACCGCAGGTTTGCCTATTGCGACAACGAGGATATCGGCACGTTCAATATGTCCCTGTAAGTCCTGGGTTGCGCTGTGACACACCGTTATCGTCGCGCCTGCAAGTAATAACTCCATGGCCATTGGCCGTCCTACATGGTTGGATGCACCTACCACCACGGCATGTTTGCCACGCGGGTCGATGCCGGTGTGGGCTAGCAGCGTCATTACGCCATACGGTGTGCAAGGTCGCAGGACGGGCATGCGGATCGCTAATCGGCCCATGTTGTAAGGATGAAATCCATCGACATCTTTACCCACGTGGATGCGCTCAATGACGGTTTGTGTATCAATGTGTGCGGGCAAGGGCAATTGCACCAGAATGCCATCGATCTTGCTGTCTTGATTGAGGCGATCCAGCAAATCAAGCAGGGCAGCTTGAGTCGTTGTGCTGGGTAGATCGTAGGCCTGGGATAGTATGCCGACTTCTTCGCAGGCCTTGCGTTTGTTGCGCACATAGACTTCGGAGGCAGGGTCCTGACCGACCAAGATCACGGCCAAGCCTGGTGCGCGAAGACCCCGTTGGATCAGGGTGGTCACTCGCTTTTTTACCTCACTGCGGTGTTGTGCCGCAATGGCCTTACCATCTAAGAGTTGGGCTGTCATCGAAGTTTTCAGTATCATCGGTTAATTGCGAAGAGGCGCATGATCGCATGCCATGGTGTTTCCGCCAAGCCGGTTGTGCCCGGAACTATTTGACCGGTTTTCTCAGGACGCGTATCATCGCCCGCCTTCACATGCCTTGTGGCGTTGTGATAGTGAAACATTCGGGGTATAGCGCAGCCTGGTAGCGCACCTGCCTTGGGCGCAGGTTGTCGGGGGTTCGATTCCCTCCCGGGACACCAAAAAAATTCAGTACCGAGGAACGGGTGACGAGGTCCTTGGAAAAGATTTATGATTACAAGTGCCGTAATTACTCGTCGCAAGATTTAATGGTGGCTGTAGCTCAGCTGGTTAGAGTCCCGGATTGTGATTCCGGTTGTCGTGGGTTCGAACCCCATCAGCCACCCCATCTATCTCACCCACGTTTCCCCTGATATTTTCTATGCGCCAATCAATTTAGTAGCAGCAAATCGCCGCTGTTACTTTTTATCCTGGTTGGGTTAGAATAGCCGCCCTTTCGGATCGG
>JANNJI010000070.1:0-3640 GCA_031405795.1 Gammaproteobacteria bacterium | reverse complement strand
ATTTCAAAACACGCTAAGTGATAATCACGAGTCAATGTAAGCGTACGCACCAGCTGTTGTTCGGCAAGGTAAAATTGCGCAAAGTGATAATAGGCCTGGCTCAGACCATTCAAACAACAGGCGAGCCAGGGCATCGAGTTGGCCAGTTCGGCAAATTGCACAGCCAGTTTATGTTCCATTAAACACCGGCGGCGTTCCTGACTGTGGAGATAAATCGCGCCACGGTAGTGATGGATCTGCGCCAGTTGCTCATAGTGATCACTGTTAACAAACCCACTGTAGGCCCGTTCAAGTAAATTTAAAGCGGGTTTATATTGTTTGCGTGCATATAAACCACGTGCCATGCCAAGGCAGGCGCGGGCGATGGCCTGCGGGTCTTTGCTGAGTTTGAGGGCTTGTTCAAATGTCCGGATCGCCAGCAAGTGTGAGTTGCATTCCAATAATACCTCACCGCGTTGCGCGGCAATGGCATAGCGCTGTTGTGTGTCGATGCACAGGTCAAAGGCCCGATCCAGAAATCGCAGGCACGTCTCATAACGGCAACCGGTTTTTTCAACCTGGGCGGCGCGTAGATAGGCGTTTACTGCTTCTGGATCTTCAGCGGCATCAAGATGCAGTGCATACTGCCGCGTATCACGCGATTCAAAGTAGTGTGCAAGTTTGTGGTGCAACTCATTTCGCCGGGGTTTACTGAGGCTGCGGTAAATGGTTGTTTTTATCTGGCAATGACGGAAATGATAGCCGGTGTCAGTCGCTTCAATAAACTGTTGCGCAAGCAAAGGAGTCGGATCGTAGTGCGGGCTGGCCAATAACGTCTGCAAAACCTCGAGGGTGAATTCATCATTAAATAAACTGGCCCATTCTATGGCCGATTTGTCATTATCCGGCAGACGACTATAACGTAGCAGAATGCTTTCATTCATAGTAACTGGCATTGACAAAGTGTGCGGCACGGGACTCAGTAATAGTTGCATCAGATACAGGGGATTGCCGTTGGCCTGTTGCACACATTGTTGCCGGTAATGCTCATTCAGCGCAGGGAAATGGTTTGTTATTTGTGTTGCCTCCTGGGTCAACAAGGGTGTCAAGTCAAATGTGGTGACATTCGGTAATAAGGATGGATCATGAGGTAAAACGCGATAGTGGCTTTGTGTGGTCAGCAATAGTATTAGAGGTTGCGATTGTGCCAAGGCGGCTAAATTGGCAAAGAAATTAATCAATCCCGCATTCGCCAGATGAATGTCGTCAAGTACGATCATCATGGGTTGCTGTTGCAGCCTGGCACTGAATTGCTGGCTGACAAAATGAATGGCGCGTTGCTGGCGGGTAGCTATGTCCATTGCAGCCAATATTCCGTGTAAGCGTTTTGGCAATGGCAGATCCAACAGGTCACATAAGACAATCTGTTGTTCTTCATCAAAATGGTGTTGCGCGATTAATCCGGCAGGATCATTGAATTGCGTTGGTGCAACATCTGGTGCAATGAATAACTGTCGTGCCAGCCAGGCGAGGGTGTCGCGTTGCGAATGCAGCGTATCGGTGATGGCGGTGCAGTGGGTTGTGATGTTCCGTTGTCGGGCGAACCGGGCGCAGTCGCGGGCCAGGTGTGTTTTACCGATGCCTTCGTCACCACGCAGAATGAAACACTGACCATTTTTCTGGTTGTGCACGGCCGTGATCGCTTGCTGTATTTGCCGGAGTTCTGTGTCCCGACCAACCAGTGGCGGTGACTCTGCCGTATTGAACGTGGTGGTGATCACACTGTCTTGTGCGAAAGCCGAGAGGATTGGCGGGTTATGGTTGCTTGCTGTTTCCATTGTCTCAGGTTGTTGGGTAATGCGTTGATACAAGGTTTCTGTTTTTGCGCTGGGGACAGTGTTCAACTCGGTCGACAGAATCTCACACAAGGTCTGGTATTGTTTCAGCGCCGCAGGTTGACGCCCTTGCCGTATATATAATTCCATTAAACTGTAATGCGCCGGTTCGTGCCACGGTTCCAATTGCAACAAACGATGCAACAATTCCGATGTTTGCGCAGGGTTGCCATCCAATAGTGCATGGTTGGCAAGTTCTTCCAACACATGCACCATGCGTTCACGTAAGTGGCGGCGTTGTGTTGCGATCCATTGTTCGAAGTCAGTGGATTTAATCTCCATGCCCTCAAGAAAATCACCTTGATACAAACTGCTGGCCTGTTGCAGGGAAATAACGTCGGCGCGCCGTGCGGCATCGACAAACAGCAACACATCCACGCTCACGATGCCGTCGGCAAGACCAATGCGTGGCGCTTGTGGATTGAGGCTGTGCTCAAGACCATCGACATGTTTGCGCAAATCCGCAAGCGCCTGCCGCAGACTATGCCGCGCCTGCGGGTCTTCACTTTCCGGCCAGAATAACTTGGCCAGATAATCGCGCGTAAATTCCTTACCGGTTTGCATCGCAAGAAAGGCCAACAGGCCCGCTGCTTTTCGTACGCGCAGATCGATACGCTGACCTTGTTGGTTTAACAAGGTCAAACCACCCAGTAAGTTGAGTTGTAGTAGGGCCATGGGTAAGAGTGTGAAGGAATCCACAACCTGGATTGACGATGTTTTGATGGTAACGTGTATCTTCAGGCCTAGCCAGTAAAATGAGGGCCAGGGTCAGAGACACATCGGTAAAGCTTGACGTGGGTCACAAACCGGTGCTTCTGCGATGCCATGAACAGCAACGATGTATAGTGGTGATTGGCTTTGCATCGAGGGGTTAAGTTTGATATCGTCGTTACTGGCTATAGGGTGTGGTTGAATCCGCTACTAAAAATGAGGGAGATAAACGTGCCGAACTGTTATTTAACATTTGATGATGGGCCCCATAGTAGAACGATGGGGATACTGGATACCTTACGAAGCAAGGGTGTTAAAGCGACGTTTTATATGAATTTTATTACCATGGGAAAAATAACGCCGGGCAAGCGGGGTGATGAGGACCGGACATTTTCGGGTTCAGAAAGCCAGTACAAGATAGTAAAACGGGTGATGGAGGAGGGGCATGCGGTAGGTGATCATGGTCTGGATCATCATCCTTACCAGGAATCTCAATACAAGAAAAATTATGCAGAACAGGGAACGGCAGCCGTTAAAAAGGATTTCATTGACAATAACACCGCGTTTAGCCAGTTGTTTAAAAAATACGGCAGCACCTTTCCGGGGTTTTCCAGCGCACGGTTGCCAGGTCACGGTCGGACACTCAAATCGACGTTCGTGCCGATGATTACCAACGAAGTGAAACTGGCGCATGTTGGTTGGGATATGGAGTTTGCACCGACGACTATTGCCAAAGCGAATATGCCTTGGGTTGGTCCACGTGATGGTGGTACACATGAATGGCAGGGTATCGAGGGTCTGAGTGCCACTACTAAAGAGTTGCCGGGACAGAACCATATTATTTTGTTTCATGATATGCATTGGACCAAAGGCCCAGACTTAAATAACCTGGGGAAACTGATCGATGTGTTACTCAAGAATAATTTTACCATGAAATCGTTAAAAGACCTGCCCAATGAGCACCACGATGTTCAGCGGGCCGCTCCGGCGGAGCTTCGCCCCAGAGCGTGAGCGGCTCGTCCGCGCGACCGCGGCTCTCCGAGCGCCTGGAGAGC
>JANNJI010000069.1:0-2576 GCA_031405795.1 Gammaproteobacteria bacterium | reverse complement strand
GGCCGTGCCGAGCTGGTTGCACCCTATGTCACCGGTACTCAGGTGTTGATCGTCACCAATGAAACGGTTGCGCCACTGTATCTGTTTAAAACCCAGGCTGCTTTCGCGGCCTATCAATGTGACAGCGTGATCCTGCCGGATGGGGAGGAATACAAAACCCTCGCCGTGTTAAATCAGATCTTTGATAGACTGCTGGAAAAACGCTTTGAGCGCCGTTGTACCTTGGTGGCACTAGGCGGCGGAGTGATTGGTGATATGACCGGTTTTGCCGCCGCCTGTTATCAGCGCGGTGTACCATTTATTCAGATACCCACCACTTTATTGGCGCAAGTGGATTCCTCCGTGGGTGGCAAAACCGGCGTGAACCATCCGCTGGGCAAAAACATGATCGGTGCCTTTCATCAACCACGCTGTGTCCTGGCTGATACCGGTACACTGGTCACTCTGGATGATCGGCAGTTATCGGCCGGCATCGCCGAAATTATCAAATATGGTTTAATCCGCGATAGCGCCTTTTTTACCTGGCTGGAAACCAACATGCAGAAGATGCTGGATCGTGATCCGCAGGCGTTGATGTATGCTATCGAACAGTCCTGTCAAAACAAGGCCGCTGTGGTGGCTGCCGATGAAAACGAAAACGGTGTGCGCGCCACCTTGAATCTGGGTCATACCTTCGGCCATGCAATTGAAGCGGCGAGCGGTTATGGTAATTGGTTGCATGGCGAAGCGGTGGGCACGGGTATTTTAATGGCAGCCGATTTATCCGCACGCATGGGTTGGCTGAACAGTGCTGAGGTAAAACGCATCGAGCAAATCCTGGTGAGCGCACGCCTGCCGACCCGTGCACCGGCACACATGGATTACGCCACGTTCATGCAATACATGGCGGTTGATAAAAAAGTTCAGCAAGGTCGTATACGTTTTGTATTATTAAAACGCATCGGTGAGGCGATTGTCACCGCTGATTATGCCCCGGCTTTACTCAAAAGCACTATCGATGAACACCACGCGTTACAAAGCGCATAAGGGATTACCTGAAATTATGTTAACAGTACTTGCACCTTATGCCGCCGCCGAAAACAACTCCAAGGGACGGCGTTACCCTGAAGCAAAACCACAATACCGTGGTGAATATCAACGTGATCGTGATCGCATTGTCCATTCGGCGGCGTTCCGTCGCCTGGAATACAAGACCCAGGTATTTGTAAATCACGAAGGCGATATGTTTCGTACCCGTCTGACCCACTCGTTGGAAGTGGCACAGGTTGCCCGTTCGATTGCCCGGGTATTGCAACTCAATGAAGATCTGGCCGAGACTATTGCACTGGCGCATGATTTGGGACACACGCCGTTTGGCCATGCCGGTCAGGATGCGTTGAACGAATGCATGCGTGATTTCGGCGGGTTTGAGCACAACTTACAATCGTTGCGTACCGTGGATGAATTGGAAGATCGCTACGCCGATTTTCCCGGGTTGAACCTGACCTTCGAGGCGCGTGAAGGTATCCTCAAACATTGTTCGGCGCAAAATGCCAAAAAACTTGGCGATGTCGCACTACGGTTTCTGAATAACCGGCAGCCCACCCTCGAAGCGCAGATGGTGAATTTTGCCGATGAGATCGCCTATAACAATCACGATGTCGATGATGGCCTGCGTGCAGGATTGCTCACTATCGAACAACTTGAGGAAGTGACAATAGTGCATGAACAGTTGCAGCAGGTCAGGCAACGGTACCCGCAACTGTCTGGCCGCAAACTAATCTATGAAACCATCCGCCGCATGGTTAATGTCCTCATCATCGATCTTATCGAAACCAGTCGTGCGCACCTGAACCAGCTGGCGCTTGGCAGCATTGAAGATGTTCGCACACAGCCAGGACCGATCATCGGTTTTAGCGAGGCGATGAAAGAACACAGTCTGGAATTAAAACGTTTCTTGCGCACCAATCTGTACCGGCATTTCCGCGTGCATCGCATGACGTCCAAGGCGGATCGTGTGATTAAGGATCTGTTTAGCGCGCTGTTCAACGATATCCGATTATTACCGCCGGAACATCAACAGAATGCCAATGCCTATGAGGCCGATGCCGGTGAGTCGGGTCGGGCACGTGCCGTGGCAGATTATATCGCCGGCATGACAGACCGTTATGCGATTACCGAACACAGCCGCATTTATGATCCGCGAGAATTAACGTGACAACAGCGCGGCAGCAGCGAAAAATGCACATTTTTGTGCTATTACTGTGTCAGATCAGCGGTTTTCGTCGTTAGCATTTTATAGAACCGCATGCGCGTTTACATGCAGACCAATGTCGAAGACGAGAAATCAACTCGTTATTATCAATTGGTGTTACAAGAAGATTTGTTGGAGGGCTGGACATTGGTACGCGAATGGGGTCAGCAAGGTTCCGCAGGCCGGGTAAAACGCGATCACTTTGTGACACGTGATGAGGCACAACATGCCTTGTTATTGGTGCGTGATGCGCAGATCAAACGCGGTTATCATGTCGTTTTCACCCAAGGGACTGACCTCCTATGACCGAATACCGGCCAGAACACCTGGATCGCTTGGAACC
>JANNJI010000068.1:0-12513 GCA_031405795.1 Gammaproteobacteria bacterium | reverse complement strand
CGGCGCAACTCGTGGAGTTCTATCAGACACTGACCGAAAGCGCGCCTGCCTCTGCGCCTGCTACCAAATCGGCTACTGCCTAACTGTTTGTTAAGACCAGAAAATCGCCGGAACAACAAAACTGGGTCGAGCCCCGACTTTCTCAACAAACTTCCGAATGAGCGTAGTTATGCAACCTTGGCGATTGTCTCGGCGCGTGCGGGCGTATCATTCTTGACAGTACGCTGCCGATCCGACCAGTGAATTAATTCAATTGCGCCATTCTGCCGTTCAACCAAAGCAGTACAGTTCTCAACCCAGTCACCATCATTACAATACAGTACATCTTTGATCTGACGTATCTCGGCATGGTGAATATGCCCACAGATAACCACATCCATGCCACGCTTACTGGCCTCCTGGGCAACGGCGGTCTCAAAGCTAGCCACATGAGCCACGGCATTTTTAACCTTACCCTTGAGATAACTCGTCAGTGACCAATAGGAAAAACCAAATCGATGACGAACACGATCTAGTAATCGGTGACAATACAGTAACGCGTCATAACCTACGTTGCCTATCAAGTTCATCAGGCGGCTACACTTGATAACGGCATCAAACTGATCACCGTGCAGCAATAATACCCTGCGGCCATCGGCCGTCAGATGGATATATTCCGTGTGAATCTCGAGATTGCCGAATACCATGCCGTTCATTTCACGCAGGGCTTCATCATGATTCCCTGGAATAAAAATGACCTTGGTGCCGTGCTTGGCTTTGCCGAGGATGGTGCGCACGACATTGTTATGTGATTGTGGCCAAAACATACTTTTGCGCATCGACCACAAATCGATAATGTCGCCGACCAAAAACAGATATTCGGTTTCGATAGATTGTAGAAAATGCAGGAGAAACTCCGCTTTGCAACCACGATAACCCAGATGCACATCGGATATCCACACCGAACGGTATAAATGAGGACGAATCTGCAACAGTGGATTCATGTGCTGCTCCTAATCTCACTTCGATTAGTGGTAATTATTAATGATAGAAATGACACTTGCCCTGCATTTCCATGACGATTTGATGACAATGACAATACGGCAGAATGTGTTACACTTTTCTGCATTGCCAATCCAGCCACGAGTACCAAAGTAACCCCACATGACCTACTCCTTGCCAATCGATCAACCACGGCCTGACATACAACCACAAACTCTGGCGGCGGTGGATCTGGGTTCAAATAGCTTTCACATGATCGTCTGCCGTGTCCAGCATGGCCAGATCGTTGTTGTCGACCGTTTGCGTGAACCAGTAAGGCTGGCCGCCGGCATCGATAAAGACAACAACCTCACCACCGAAGCGCAAACCTCGGCCCTGGCCTGCCTGACACGTTTTGCACAACGGTTGGGCCATTTACCCGCACACTGCGTCCGGATTGTTGGCACCAATACCCTGCGCAGTGCGCACAATGCCGCCCAATTTATTCAAACCGCTGAGTTATGTCTGGGTCATTCCATTGAGATTATCTCCGGCGTTGAAGAAGCCCGGCTCATTTATCTCGGTGTTGCGCACCATAGTCCTACCGATAAACACCGCCGTTTGGTTATTGATATCGGCGGCGGCAGTACGGAACTCATTGTTGGCGAGGAATTTACTCCCTTACGTATGGAAAGTTTACACATCGGCTGCGTGAGTATGAGTCAGCGTTTTTTCGCCAATGGCGATCTCAGCGTCAAGACGCTCAAGGCCGCAGAGATCGCCGCCATGCAGGAGTTTGAGTTTATTGTCGCCCCTTACACAAGGCTCAAATGGCAAACGGCGATCGGTGCCTCAGGTACAATACGCGCCATTGATCGCATCATCACCGCCAGCGGCTGGTCGAACAATGGCATCACCCGTGACGCACTCAAACAATTGGTTAATCGACTGCGTGAATCAACGCATGTAAATCAACTCAACCTGCCTGAGCTGGATGCGGATCGTGCGGCAGTGTTGCCCGGTGGAGCGATGATCCTCTATGCGGCATTCAAGGCGTTAAAAATTGACACCTTGCGCGTCTCTGATGGCGCGTTACGCGAAGGATTGATCCATGATTTACTTGGTCGTTTACATCATGACGATGTCCGTACCGCCAGTGTCAATGCTATCGCACAGCGTTATCACGCGGACACAGAACAATCTGCACGGATCAACACCACGGCGCAACGTTGTTTTGAAGAAGTTAAACAGGCATGGAATCTGGATGACGAGAGTTGGTTATGGCTGGAGTGGGCGATTGCCTTACATGAGATTGGGCTGGACATATCACACAGTCATTATCAAAGGCATGGCGCCTATGTGATTGATAACGCCGATCTGGCTGGGTTTTCAAAACAGGAACAACAATTTCTCGCCACCCTCATTCTCGCGCACCGCCGTAAATTCCCGGAAAAGGAAATCAAGGCGTTACCTGCCTACGCGGAGAAATTTGCAAAACGCCTGGCCATCTTATTACGTCTTGCGGTGTTACTGCATCGTAGCCGTAGCAGTGACCCATTACCGCATTTCACCATCACCGCCAAGGGTAAAACCGTCACGCTGCAATTTCCTGCGCAATGGCTCGAGACACACCCACTCACCGAAGCGGATATACACCAAGAGGCCCGCGCTCTGCAAGAAGCAGACTTTAACCTGATTATTCAGCATTCGTAAAAGTATCTAGCAGCCTGTTGAAAAACGTGATCAGGGGATGCAGCGCAAGGCGGAAACGGACGAAAAAGCGCAGTTTACACGGAATAAATGAGCATTTTGAGTTCGTTTCCAACGCCGCGATGCACCCCTCAGCGCGTTTTTCAACAGGCTGCTAATTTACATTCAAGCTCTGCAACAAGCTCTGCTGCACACAATATGGCGCGGCCTCGCCGGGCGATAGCCGTTGATATTTTCCATCCACCTGGAGAATCCAGGCCTGGGTATTATCTTTTAGGTAATTATGCAAATCCGCTATGACCCTTTCCGCTAACGACTTGGATTCAATGGGGAATGCCACCTCAACACGACGAAACAGGTTGCGCGGCATCCAGTCGGCGCTGGAGGCATACACTTCCGCTTTGCCTGCATTGTCAAAATAAAACACCCGCGCATGTTCAAGGAAACGTCCCACGATGGAACGAACACGAATTCGCTCCGACACCCCGGGCACACCGGGGCGTAACCCGCAAATGCCACGCACGATTAAATCGATTTCAACACCGGCATTCGAGGCTTGATATAGCGCCTGGATCAATTGTGATTCGAGCAGTGAGTTCACTTTAATGATGATCCGCGCACTTTTGCCGTTTTCGGCATGCTTAATCTCGCGTTTGATAAGATTCAACAACCCATCAAACAAAGTGAAAGGTGATTGCAATAGTTTATTCAGTTTTGCGACCTTGCCCAGGCTCGTCAGCTGTAAAAAAACATTATGCACATCTTCAGCAACCGGCTCTGAGCACGTAAACAGCCCGTAATCCGTGTAAAGACGCGCAGTGCGGGAGTGGTAATTACCGGTACCTAAATGCACATATTGGCGCAGCCTCGCGCCTTCACGACGCACGATTAAAGTCATCTTCGCATGGGTTTTATAGCCGACCACCCCGTAGACCACATGCACCCCTGCTTCCTGCAATCGATTGGCGAGTCCGACGTTGGCTTCTTCATCAAACCGCGCCCGTAATTCAATGACCACCGTCACTTCCTTACCCGCGCGAGCTGCTTCAACCAATGAAGCCACAATCGCCGATTCCGCACCAGTCCGATATAAGGTTTGTTTAATCGCGATGACCTTCGGATCTTCCGCCGCCTTACGCACAAACTCAATCACTGGTGCAAACGATTCAAATGGGTGATGTAGCAAAATATCTTTTTTGCGAATGGCTTCAAATATACTTTTACTGGCCTCGAGCTGTCGCGGCATCGTTGGGGTGAATGCCGGGTATTTCAAATCAGGACGATCCACCAGATCAACAATCGCCTCTACTCGATTCAGGTTTACCGGCCCGTTGACCCGGTAAACATCCTCATCCGTGAGCTGGAAACGATCACGCAGGAATGTCACCATATCATCCGGACAATTATGTGCAATTTCAATACGCACTGAATCGCCGTAATGCCGACCAGCCAGTTCACCTTCCACTGCCCGTAACAGATCATCATTTTCCTCTTCATCCACAAACAGATCGCTGTTACGCGTCACTCTGAACTGGTAACAGCCAGTGACCTTCATCCCATGAAATAACCGATCAACAAATTCATGAATAATGGACGAGAGAAAAACCAGTTCATATTTGTAGACCTGTTCGGGACTGGACGGAATACGAATCAAACGCGGTAATGCCCGCGGTGCCTGGACGATGGCCAGGCCGCTATTACGGCCAAAGGCATCCTTCCCGGTTAAGGAAACAATGAAATTCAAACTTTTATTCAGGATTCTCGGAAAGGGATGCGCCGGATCCAAACCAATCGGACTTAAGATCGGCAATAACTCATCCTCAAAATAATCGCGCAACCAGGTTTCTTGTTGTGTGGTCCATTCACTGCGTTTAATCGTGCGGATACCTTGCGCCAACAGCAGCGGCAGAATCACTTGATTCAGCACACGATATTGATCAGCCACCAACAATCGCGCCCTGGCTTGGATCGCCTTGATCGTCTCGGTCGGTGACATGTTATCCGGCCCGGCCTGCACTGAACCCAACTCAACCATCTGTTGAAAACCAGATACACGCACTTCAAAGAATTCATCTAAATTGCGTGATGAAATGCATAAAAACTGCAATCGCTCCAGCAATGGCGTTGATTCATCTTCTGCCATGGCCAGGACTCGCTGGATGAATTCCAACAAGCTCAACTCGCGATTGATATAAAGCTCGGGGAGTTTTAAATCGACGTTGCTCATGACCGTTTTGTTTCAATATTATTTTCTACATCTTAACTGTTGGACATGACACTTACATGACTCAACAAAGCGCCTGGCCTACTTCGATTGGTTATATTCTGCTGCGCTTACGCCTTCACCTGTGATTTTTGTCCGTCGCCACCCAGGCAGGGTGGCGACGCGGGTGCAGCGCCGGTTTTCTCCTGCCACTCTTGCACAGAGTAGGTATGCAGGGCCAGGGCATGAATTTTATGGCGCAGTTCATCCGCAAGAATTTCATTAATCAACCGATGGCGCGCCAGCAAATTCTTGCCGGTAAAATCATCGGACACCACCACCACCTTAAAGTGTGACTCGGAGCCCGGGGGTACATTATGGTTTGCACTTTCATTGATCACTTCCAGATGCGCGGCGTGAAGCTGCTTCACCAGTTTTGCTTCAATCAGCTGTTGCACACTCATAGTCCCGGTCCTCAGTAAGATCACGCTGGTAAGCAATTATGATTGTTCAATCACCGGCTCAATGACGATCTCAACCCGGCGATTTTGGGCACGACCTTGTTCATTACTGTTACTTGCACGCGGCTGGCTCTCGCCGACACCTTCCATGCGTAAACGTTCTTTATGGATGTTTCTGCTCAGAAAATACTGTGCAACCGCTTGTGCCCGACGTTCCGACAAGGCTTGATTATGTTGATTGGATCCGGTGTCATCGGTATGACCAATCACATCCAGCGTGGTCTTGCCGTATTTATTGACAATGTCGGCAATCTTGTCCATGGAATTATGGAAGCCGCCTTTAATTGTCGCGGAATCCACATCAAAGGACGTTTGTGCGGTCATCGTGACACGTAAACTATTATTCGCTAATTTCTCAACCAGGATTGCCCCGGAATCACGTTCTGCCGCCAAGGCCTTTTCAAAGTCCTTTTTCTGGTTATCCATGTAGTGGCCGACCGCTCCACCCGCTATTCCACCGCCGACCGCGCCCAGTAACACACCCTTAGTGCGTTTTTCTTTTCTACTGGCAATCGCACCGATTGCCGCACCACCCAGGGCGCCAAACAAGGCACCTTTTTCGGTATCCGTCATCGGCCGTGAACGGCCGTGCTCATCGGTGGCACAGCCAGCCAGCAACATGGCGCCAGATAGGACGGAAACCAGTAAAACGCGTGTATTATTGAACATAATTAACTCCTCATATTGTTCTATTGATACTTGATAAATAAAATTTGGGGAATAACGAAGATAACAACATAATTTGTTACACCCGTATAACTCCACTACCCCGGTTAAGTCAAAGTGCAGGGAGTATAGCATTCCACCCTATTATCGTGTTCACGAATTTAACGTTTATAGCCTCGCCTGTCAGGGTAAATAATTAAACCGATACCGTCAGTACGGTATCGTACTGACGTCGTAATTTGGGTTGGTACACGATGTTCCAGGCGAGAGCCGAGCCATTTGACTTTTCCGATTTGCGGTAATGTCGCAAGTAATCCTGCTAAGTGGCTTTTTTCATCCCTGCCGGTGACCTGTTTGGCTGTATCGTTACAGTGTAATTTTTGACTTACTCTTCAAAACATATTTCAACAAAAAACTCACCCGCGTCTGTTTGGAAAGGCAGGATCAGGGTACGTCCTTTGAATTTATGCGCAATCAGATGATTTTTACCTGAAACTACCATAGGTGATGACATATCAAAATCATAGCCCAGGATCACAAAAAGATTCTTCGCCCCGCCCACCACCATATTGGTCATTTCCCCGGTTAAATCGCGTGCCGTATCCGTTACTTCTGCAATATTATCGCCCAACATGCGCTTGACGATGTCGCAAATGACCGGGGTCGTAAACGTAATCGCCAGCGATGCACGTGCCTTGGCGCTGACCATGCTCATCACTCCGCTGACGTCACCGCGCGCAATTTGATCGTTTTTTAACGAGGGTTTACCGACTTTGGGCTGTAATTGGGCCATGGTGCCCAGCACCTTTAACATTGATTCCAGTACTGGATTGACTAAGCGTACATCCATGAAAGATCACACCCCGCCGAGAATACATTTATGATTATCGGCAGTTATGTCGGCCCTGGAGACGAAAAACTTTATAAGTGGGTGATAAAAACCGCCGCCCTTCGTCCAGGCAGGACGAAGACGGGAAAACCAGGTTTTTTGAACAAGTTATGACTGGAACTGCAACGCTGACATTAGTCTCGTTTCCATTTGTGCCAAGTCAGTCGCATTGTCAGCCACAATCGCCATACTGCCATTTTTCGTTGGCAAGATCACGGCCTGATAACGTTGATCAGTGGTAGCCAAACGCGAACCAATATGATCATTTGGCATAATCAACACCGTCACGGGGCCCGACTCACCTTGAAACACGAGATGGAACCCTTTGTCCTTGCGCATCGGACACGGCGAAGCAAAGTTCACGGTTGCCACCACATGCGACAATTGCACCCCATATTTTTGCATCTTCTGATTCACCTCGGCCAGGCTGACATTGTTATGCGCATGCAAATGATTTGTTTCTTTCTCAATATGCGCGAAGACAGACGCCTCCAGACCCAGCTCAGGGGTCATAAACACACGCAAGGTAATGCCAACCGTAAGAACCACCGTCGCCGCTATCGCCCACATACCACGCCGCCAGAACGACTGGCGCCGTTGTGCCATGCGTTGACGCAGCAGGATACGTGACGCTAACGACTCAGGGACTTGCAAATGCGCCGCCTCTTTTATACCGATCTCAAAGGTCTGCACCTTGCTGGCAAACTGGCTGCACGGCGGACATAACAAGCGATGCTCCGCAAGCCCGGCCAATTTGCTGAATGGTTCTCCGAGTATTTGCCGACGAAATTCCAGGCAGTTCATGTCTTTACCTTCTTTTTGCTGTGTGACTCATCGCCTTCCAGCACCTTACGTAATTTTTGTCTTGCCCTGCAAACCCGTGTCATGATCGCGCCCGACGTGGTATCTAACATCTCACCGATCTCATCGCAGGAATAGCCACCGATAACCTGCAACAGCAATGGTTCTAGATACTCAGCAGGTACTTCCGCCATCGCCCTTTGCAATGCCCATTTTTCCACTTGGGTCGGCCCTGGATCGACCTCTAACCAGTAATCCAATTCCTCATCGGTTTCGTAACTCACCATTTTATGTCGTTCTTTGCCATAATGACGGGCAATTTCGCGGCGCAAGATCGTAAATAACCAATATTTCGCGGCCTTGTGATCCAGTAAACTGTTCAGCGCCTTCCAGGCACGCATGAAGGTTTCCTGCACCATGTCCTCGGCCAAGGCTGAATCCTTTGTCAGCCAATAGGCGTAGCGATATAAATCAGCCGAATAAGCATTCACCATCGCCTCAAACGTCTCATGCGCATTGTTCATTTGGGAATTAGACCTGTCATTCATACTAAGCCTTACTTGTGTCCACAGAAATAAGGAACATTTCTTCGAGAAAGAACCGCATCATTACGGATAGTCATTGCTACTTATCGTCCTGGAATCTTTTTGGTGAATACCATCTATTTGCGAAATTATATCGTAATTCCCCTTTAGAGGGGAATTTACACACTTCTAACCCAATATCATCCGCCAGATTCTCTTGCCCTGGGGCTGATACTCGCGCCAACACTGTCAAACTGGAATCATAGGCCATGCAAGACACCCTGGCGCCGTTGAATAAGGCTGACATGTGCCGCAGTGGTAACTTGAATACACTGTCCTTTCGCGAGTTCTGCGAACCACGTTAACGATATTTCATTGATCTGGATCAACCAAATTTTGCAAACCACTTCTATTATTGTCCCACATCAATTAACAAACCTTAATATAGCGAGGAGTTACCTATGCATATTGAAGACAAAATCATGGGCACACGCGTTGGGATTACCGTGCTAGTGTTGGTCGGCTTGATGGTGGTGCTGATACTTACCGCGAATCTGATCGTTTAGGTCATAAAGTAAAAAAATAGCCGCCCATCCGGGCGGCTTTGCTTTGGAGAGCATGCTGAAAATTATTTTTGATCTTTATAAAATCGCATCCCGATATAAAACACCTTATCTTTATAGCGACGATGTACGACTTCACCCAACGCGTTCAATATGTGTGATCGTCCATTTGAACCAATATTCATTGTCACTCGCAGTATTTCACCCACATCACGCGGCTTGGTGGTTTTAAACCCCACTCCTTCCATCGAAAAATCCAATGACATTAGCGATAAATGATCGCCCTCCGGGGTGGTAATACGAATTGGGCGCTTGAACGAAATACGCCGCCGTGACCGTTTCTCATGCATCATATTGAAACACCTTTAGTGACGCCTATCAGGAGTAATAACGTCCTGTAACCTGTTGTCAGTATAATCGGATATTTAAAAATTGCAGGCTATCACAAAATAAATTGTATAGAAATCACAACCTTACCTCTCGTCCTGTGCTTTATACCGCCTATCTTACCATGTCACTGTGAAACTATGACAGTAACGCATAACCACGCCTCACAGTACCGATCACCACATCAAGCACAAACCGCGAGTGCCGCTATAAGTTTTAATAAAGAGGTTAATTCATGCGACTGAATGACTTACAACAACGTTTGGAGCACATTTATGCCATCCAGACAATGCACCCTGTTGAGGCCTTCCTCACGACCAATCGTGAACTCGTTGATGCATTGGATGACAACCCGGCGGCGCGTTGCCTGCCGGAAAAACTCTTGATCAAGACCACCGCCGATGGTTTCGATTTGAGCCTGTATCTGGATAAAACCATCGTTGATCAACTTGCGGCCTACACGGTTGCAGCTAACAGCATCGAAGATGACATGGAAATATTTTGCACCGCCGTTGAAGGCATAAGTCATTTTGTATATCTGATCTGGCGGGCGCAACACGGATACACCGTTAGCCTGCTGGAACTGGAACTGCAAGCGGAAGTGGATAAATACATCATGGCAGCGGCGATACTGGCCCAACATGATCATGGCAAAATCCCGTTTCACTTGCACGCGCAGTTGTTCGATCACTGTTACTTTGACCCGCAATTAAACGAAACAGAATTACTACGCTATCAACAAGCCAATCTGTTTGCGCGTGACTACTGCTGGGAATTACATACCACACTGATGCAACGTGGCGACAGTTATACCGTCACCCGCGAGGTTCGACGTTTTTACCGACTCTGGCACACACAGAAACTCCAGCACATTGCGCAACGACGTTTAATCTGAAATTGCGTACACCGGCAAACCGGGGCTGACACCTGCCAGCCCCGGGTTTGACCTTATTTTACCAAAATCAACAACAAGTCGTTCATTCGTTTCACAAAGCTTGCCGGGTCTTCCAGCTGCCCGCCTTCACTGAGCATCGCCTGATCAAACAACACATGCGTCAAATCCGCAAAACGCTGCTCACTGCTCTCATCCTTAAGCCGCTTGACCAAGGGGTGATCAGGATTGATCTCGAGGATTGGTTCCAGGTTTGGCACATTCTGACCCACCTGTTTGAGCAGCTTTTGCATGCTAACGTTAATGTCATGTTTTTCCACGACCAGACAAGACGGTGAGTCCGTCAGACGATTCGAGATACGCACCTCCTTGACCTTGCTGCCCAGCGTTTCCTTCATTTTGCTTAATAAATCCTTGTATTCCTTTTCTGCTTCCTTGGATTTTTGCTGCTCCTCTTTGTCTTCCAGTTTACCCAGGTCGATCTCACCCTTGGCGACGGAGGTCATCGTCTTGCCGTCATATTCGGACAGATAGGACATCATCCATTCATCCACCCGATCTGACATCAACAAAACTTCGATGCCTTTTTTGCGGAACAACTCCAGATGCGGGCTGTTCTTCACCGCATTGAAAGAATCGCCGGTGATGTAATAGATCTTCTCCTGGCCTTCCTTCATGCGCGTAATGTAATCATCCAGCGATACCTCCTGGCTATCGGTATTGCTATGCGTGGAGGCAAAACGGAATAATTTCGCGATCTTTTCCTTATTCGAGGCATCTTCACCCGGGCCTTCTTTTAAGACGCGGCCAAATTCTTTCCAGATCGTTGTGTATTTTTCCTTGTCGTCCTTGGCAATGCTTTCCAATACACCGAGGATTTTTTTCGCCGAGGCGCCGCGAATCGTGTCAATGTGTTTATTGTGTTGCAGAATTTCGCGCGAGACATTCAAGGGCAAATCATCGGAATCCACCACGCCGCGAATAAAGCGCAGATAATTCGGCATCAGTTGTTCGGCATCATCCATGATAAATACGCGCTTCACATACAATTTAATGCCATGCCGATGGTCGCGCTCATAAAGATCAAACGGTGCGCGTTTAGGCACGTAAAACAAGGTGGTGTAGGATTGCGTGCCTTCGACGTGATTATGCATCCAGGTCAGCGGCTCATCAAAATCATGGGCGACGTGTTTATAAAACTCCTTGTATTCCTCGTCCTTGATTTCGGATTTGGGTCGCGTCCACAAGGCCGACGCCTTGTTCACCGTTTCAAATTCTTCAGTATCCTTGCCTTTATCATCCTGCTTGCACATTTGAATCGGCAAAGAGACATGATCGGAATATTTACGGATAATACTGCGTAACCGCCATGACTCCACCAATTCCGTTTCATCTTCGCGCAAATGTAAGGTCACGGAAGTGCCACGTGCCTGACGTTCAATGGTTTCGATCGAATAGTCCCCTTCACCGCCGGATTCCCAGCGCACGGCCTCATCAGCAGCTACACCGGCGCGCCGCGTTTCTATCGTCACCTTGTCGGCAACGATAAACGACGAATAAAAACCGACACCGAACTGACCGATCAACTTGGCATCCTTGGCCTGGTCTTTGCCTAAACTTTCGATAAATTTCTTGGTGCCAGAACTGGCAATGGTGCCGATATTATCGATCACTTCCTGCCGGTTCATACCCACACCATTATCTGTTAAGGTAATGGTCCGTTGGTCTTTATCAAATTCAATCCGGATCTTCAGTTCGAAATCATCTTCATAGAGCGCGGTGTTGGTCAATGCCTCGTAGCGCAGCTTGTCGCAGGCGTCCGATGCATTGGAAATTAGTTCGCGCAAAAATATTTCTTTATTGGAATATAAGGAATGGATCATGAGTTGCAATAATTGCTTTACTTCAGTTTGAAAACTCAAGGTCTCTTTGTGTGCATCAACGGTCATAGTGCCTCTCCAACAGCATGCTTGTTATTAAAAAATGGCTACAGACGAACTCAGCCCTATATGGGTGCGCTGAAAATCGCTTTCAAGCTTTTAACCCGACGCAGGCCGGGTCAAATGCAAAATCGTCCCGGCAACCTCTTCGACCGAGCGACTGGTCACATCCAGAAACGGGATATCCTGCTCTATATATAAGGTCTCCATGTGTTGCACCTCGGTTTCACACTGTGCCAGTGCGGCATACCCGCTGTGTGGGCGCCGCTCTTCACGGATGTCGTGCAAACGTCGCGGTGCAATGGTCAGCCCCACCAGTTTATGGCGATACGGCCGTAATACCATGGGCAAATCCGCCCTGGCCAACTCCTCTGCCACGAATGGGTAGTTTGCCACAAATAAACTGTAGTGCATCGCCAGATACAAGGCGGTGGGTGTTTTACCGGTCCGCGACACC
>JANNJI010000067.1:0-4358 GCA_031405795.1 Gammaproteobacteria bacterium | reverse complement strand
GGAAGGTGCTATCAAACATGCTATCGTTCACCAGTGCCCCATCAGTGAGATCAAGGCCTCCTGCGGCGGCGTCCGTCGGTACACAACCGACATTGATCGTGCATAACTTACCCATCATGACCCGTAATGCGATATCAACCACATCGTCACCCGGACGCCGACCATTGGGGAAACCCGCATTATCACCACCAATAACACCCAGATTGCTTTGAGTACCTGCCGTCGTGACAGGTGTGGTCGTGTTCAGCCGCAACATTTCTGCTGCTTTGACATTGGCGGGTTGATTGATGCCAGATACGCCAGTCAAGAACGCGATGACCAAATCATTTCGTGGGAAATTGGTTGGTGCAGGCGCGTTGAACAGTAACTCGATTAGCGCCGGCAAGGTAGGATGCGTGACATAATCAGCAAATTGCCCATCGTCCTGCGGTTTGGAAGCATTGAATTTATTTTTGTCCTTTAGCCCAATCACTACTTCGTTGACCAAGGGTGCCGACAGGCGTGATACCTGTACCCAGGGCCCGCCTTCTTTAGCAGGTCGATCAAAGCTGGGCTGTGAACGTAACAAACGTCCTTGCCGCAGACTTGCAGTAGTCCAGGCACCAATCACCGGTTCGCTGCCATTGGTCAAACATGCCGTGGGTATCTCAAGGACCAACGAGGTCACATTCGAATCCGCGAGTGAGTCTGTTTTGCCATTGACAGGACCTGTGGGTGCAGTATTGATAAGATCAAAGGTCTCGCCCAGATTTACCACAAAAGGGTCTTTACGTTGACCGACAAACATCCGCGATATGCCTTGGCAACCAGGAATATTGACGTTGTAAATATGACTATTGGCGTAAGCGGCGTAATCAGGAATCGATTTTGTTCCGATGTTATCAACGGGTTTGGCAAAATTCCTTTCTGCGGTTGCCGCATTGGTGACGTACTGTAAAGAGTTGTTCCCGCGACGACTGTTGCGCATGACGTTGACGGTGTATGTCTCCAGCACGTTCAGCGCACGGGTATCGGTGGCAGATATCGCCCCGCTATTGATCAGCGGAATGGATATCTGTTTGCCGCCGATATCCAGTTTGGTGTCTCTGAGGGTGTTGTTAAAACGAAATTGAAAGGTAATATCTTCCCTGGCATCGCCGTTGTTATCAACGTGTATTTCATACAAGGCTTCCGGATCCAGCGTGAAATAATTCGGCCCACCATACGGTGCCTGGAGCGGCTGGTAATTGGCGACTATCGTGACATAGCCGCTGCGGCCTGACTCATAACTGCGAAAAATATAGAAGTCAGTGGCATCGACCTTGGGGTGTTCAGTAATAAAAGGCGCTTCGCGATGGCTGGATGCATATACCGGTAATACGGTGGCTGCAAGCATACCAGCCGTCATCAGGGCCAGTGTTATTTGACGTAGTTTCATGATTCCTCCATTAAGGTTAAACAGTGATTTCGACAGCTACTACGCAGCCGGAGGATTTTTGGATGTGTTGTTGTGGCCGCAGAAATTATAATGACGGAAATGTCACATCCAAGTGGTGGGCTGCTGCGTATTAACAACTATCTACTCAGAAAAGCCGGGGTTGGACGTGGAAATGGTTAGCAGTTTTATACAGGCCCCACCATTACCATTCGCGAATAACGCGGGAATTAATTATACTACTCTCATGGCAAGAACCAGTGCAGAGGAAGGGGCGATGGTTACATCGCAGGATATCGAGCAGGATCGATTATTGTACGCGTTACTTTTGCGTTTGCGGGACAAAGAACAAGCGGCACTTGCCGAGTTTTATGATTGCACCGCGGCGCGCGTTTATGCCTTGGCACGGAAAATTACCGGTGATGCACCGGCTGCCGAAGAGGTGGTGAGTGACGTGTATCTGCAAGTGTGGCAGCAGGTTGATCGTTATGACAGCACACGTGGCCGCGTGTTGGCCTGGGTGATGACCATCTGCCGTTCGCGCGCGCTGGATTGGTTGCGAAGGCGTGATCAGGCGCGACCCTATGCAGATCCGCTGAGTTTACAAACAGAGTCTGCAACGGACGATGCCACACCACTGGAGTTGATGATCTCGCTGGAGCGTAAGAGTCGTGCGCATGAGGCGCTGGCATCGTTGCCTGCAACACAACAGCAACTCCTGTCGCTGGCCTTCTTTAAAGGTCTGACCCATCAGGAAATTGCTGATCATACCGGCATGCCGTTGGGGACGGTCAAAACCGTTATTCGCACGGCGTTGCTAAAATTAAGCGAGCACCTGGATTTACGGGCGCTGCAAGTGGAGGGAAAACTATGATCCAGCCCGATGATGATACCGTGATCAACCAGGCCGTATTGAACGAGTTGCTTGCAGCCGTGGCGCCGATAGCGCCGCCCACAGGATTAAAGGCCAAGGTTTTGGCGCGTGTAAGTGCGCAGGAGAGTGCCTTTGTCACGGTGCGTGCAAGCGATGACTGGCGTAATCTATTGCCGGGTGTTGATTATAAAATGCTGTTGTTTGATAAGTTAACCGGGCATAAATCGTTTTTAATGCGTGTCGCACCGGGCACGCACATGCCAGCACATGGACATCACGGCAACGAAGAATGTGTGGTGTTGGCGGGTGAGTTTACCTTTGACAATGTCACCCTCAAAGCGGGTGACTTTCATATGGCGACGAAAGACGTTGAACACAGTGCCGCTTACACGGAAAAAGGTGTGACTGTCTATCTTCGTGCACCTATCGAAGATTATCCTGGGATTAATCCCTGAGCAGTTGGTTATACGCTTATTGAGTTGTATTTTTGTCGCGGTTGTTCAGTGACGGAAGTGGCGCATCCCGGTGAAGACCATCGCCATGCCGTGTTCGTTGGCGGCGGTTATGACTTCTTCATCACGCATCGAGCCACCGGGTTGGATCACGGCGCTGATGCCGACGCTGGCGGCTTGATCGATACCGTCACGAAATGGAAAGAAGGCATCGGAGGCCATCACTGATCCCTTGACGATTAATCCTGCCTGTTCGGCCTTGATCGCGGCGATGCGTGCGGAGTTGACGCGGCTCATTTGCCCGGCACCCACGCCAATCGTCATGTTGTCTTTACCGTAAACGATGGCGTTGGATTTAACAAACTTGCATACTCTCCAGCTAAACAATAAGTTTGCCATTTCCTCCGTGGTCGGCGCACGCTGACTGACTACTTTTAATTCGGCATACAAGGCCAGATCGCTTTCTTGTACCAGCAGACCACCGTTGACACGTTTAAAATCAAGCCGTGCAGATGGCGTTGTTGACCAAGTGCCGCACTCCAGTAGCCGCACATTTTTTTTCGCCGTGGCGACGGTAACCGCATCCGCATTGACCTTGGGGGCTATGATCACTTCAACGAATTGACGATCCAAAATTGCCTGGATTGTCTTGCCATCAAGTGCCTGATTAAAAGCAATGATGCCGCCAAAGGCAGATTCCGGATCGGTTTTATAGGCACGCTCATAGGCGTCGAGCAGGTTTTTGCCCAAGGCGACGCCGCAGGGGTTGGCATGTTTGACGATCACACACGCGGCACCATCGTTAAATTGTTTAATACATTCCAATGCAGCGTCGGTGTCAGCGATGTTGTTATAGGAAAGTTCTTTTCCCTGTAATTGTTTTGCCGTGGCGATACTGGCGGCGTTGCTTATGTTCTCAATGTAGAATGCAGCGAGTTGGTGTGGGTTTTCACCGTAACGCATTTCCTGTTGCTTGCGTACCTGTAGGTTAAAGGTGCGTGGAAAACGCGATTTGCTGTGGTCGGGCGTTATGGTGCCCAGATAATTAGCAATCGCACCATCATAGTGCGCGGTGTGTTCAAACACCTTCACTGCCAGATCGAAACGGGTGTGGGCGCTGACGGTGCCAGCGTGTTGCTGCATTTCGTTGAGGACGCGTGTGTAATCGCTGGCATCCACCACCACGGTGACATCACGATGATTCTTGGCGGCGGAACGCAACATGGTGGGTCCGCCAATATCAATGTTCTCAATCGCCGTGGCCAGATCACACGCGGGATTTGCCACTGTTTGTTCAAACGGATAGAGGTTTACCACCACCAGATCAATCGGTGGGATATTGTGTTGTTGCATGATTTGATCATCGACACCACGGCGGCCGAGCAGGCCACCGTGAATTTTCGGATGCAAGGTTTTCACCCGGCCATCCATCATCTCAGGAAAACCGGTGTAATCGGCGACTTCGGTAACGGGAATGTTGTTTTGCGCCAGCAATTTTGCCGTGCCGCCAGTAGATAAGATTTCAATGTTAAATTTGTCGTGCAAGGCGCGGACGAATTCAACGACACCGGTTTTATCTGAAACACTAATCAGTGCGCGGGTGATTTTATTCATAGCG
>JANNJI010000066.1:0-1349 GCA_031405795.1 Gammaproteobacteria bacterium | reverse complement strand
ATATCAGCTTGGTGGCAAAACCTAAGTAATGCCCAAGAGTAATCAAGGTGAGATATAACACAAGGCCACTGATCCTTACGACTATTCCAAAGCGGGAGAAAAAAACTATAATGGAAAGACTAAACACGGCAAGTAAATAGTAAATCGCCCAGATTTGTTGTCCTATCAGAATTGCCGCATGGGCAACCAGGGGATAAATTATAAGCCCCAGAGTGGACAGCCTGTGCAGCGTAGCATCAAGTCTTGCGGTTTGTTTGGACATACGCCGTCAGGGCCCGCAAAGATGAAAAGATACGTTTGTTGTTTGGATCATCTGATCGTATCTGCAACCCGTATCGCACCGATAATACCATTGCGAGTTCCAGCGCATCGATAGAATCCAAACCCAATCCTTCATTGAAGAGCGCGGCCTCGGGATCAATTTTATCCAACGTTATGTCCACAAGATTAAGACTTTCAATTATCATTCCCCCTACTTCACATTCAAGGGTAGTCATGCTGTTCATTTTTATGGTTGCTCCCCAAACGATCAAAATTTAACTATAAAACTGGAACTCCTCGCCTATTCCTCTCCTTGACAAGCCGTCGCTCCCAGGCCAGTAATTTTGCCCAATTATACTGTATTTTAAGACTTGGACGAATAAATCCCATCGTACATCCTTACTTTGCATGTCGTGAGGGTTTGGAAAACGCTAGTAATTGATATACTGATTTATCGCCGCAAATTCATATTATTCAATTGGTTATATAACGGCTTGTTGAAAACCCGACAACCATCGGCAGCAGCAACCGATTGATATTGGCCTGTGTTTCACCATTCTATTTTACCCTGCCGAAATAAGGGACCCCGTTAAACTCCGTGATTGAATCGGCATCCACTGAACTAAATTCCTCCCCGGTAAATCTTAAGCCATAGGTCACAGTGGCATCTTCGTTTCGTGTCGCCAAACATAACGTTGAAAGTGTAATACCACACAGGCTAAGCAATAAAATAACATCCCTTACAGCTAAATCCCCTGCTTCGTATAATACAAGTACACGTGTACTGGCATGATAGTTTCATGCAAAGCAAAGACAATAATCTCGTTTGCTCATTGCCATATCGGCACGACTTATCATCCTCCTACCTTGCTAACGTAAATCCCCTTTGCGCATATCCAGTAACTGTTCAACAAGCCTGTTGCTGTCACGGTGCAGACTCACCTGCCATTTCACATTGACGCCAACACTGTAGCGCGTGTCGGATTCGAAGGTAATCATCACTTTGTCGCCGCTGCCAACAAGAAGCGGGGTGAGTACGGGAAAATATAACTGTTCCCAATGGGTTTGATTATCAAGCGGACTGGTGG
>JANNJI010000065.1:0-5362 GCA_031405795.1 Gammaproteobacteria bacterium | reverse complement strand
CGCTCCAGTCGCATGACCGTCAACCTCCTCGGTGAACCACCTCCTGGGTGATAGGTCAACCGACCCGGCCTGGTCCATTGTCCAACCAGACGGCAACGAGCTTCACGGGCCTCCTGCGGTGCGCCCGAGAGGTTTCTGACGAGAACGAGCGGGGCTTCTGCGGCGAGCCCCGCGTTCTCACTCGCCGGCTCCGCAGCACCCGTGGCCGGTTCGAGCCGTTTAATGACTTTGTAATTGCCGGTTGCAGTGAGTTGTTTGATCAGATCGTCGTACATGATTTTTCCCAGTAATAATTTATTGCAGTAACCGCACTTTAAATTTCTTGCCTTTAATCTTGCCGTCGGCAAGTCGTTTTACCGCCTTGGCAGCCACGGCGCTGGTGATGGCGACATAGGCGTGATTATCAAAGATATCAATCTTACCCACGTCTTGATTGTTGATGCCTGCCTCGCCGGTAAGCGCACCGAGGATATCGCCGGGACGGATTTTGTCTTTGCGGCCGCCGGAAATACATACGGTTTCCATCGCGGCTTGAATCTCGGTGTCGGCCTTGGCATGTAATTGGGTCACATCGCCATAGGATACCGGATGATGTTGATATTCCTCGATCAGCGTTACCTTGCGTGCATCCGCTGGAGTAAACAAACTCAGCGCCAGACCTTCTTTGCCGGCGCGACCGGTGCGGCCAATGCGGTGAATGTGAACCTCGGGGTCATGTGCGAGTTCAAAGTTGATCACGGCTTGCAGGTCTTTAATATCCAAACCACGTGCGGCGACGTCAGTGGCAACCAGAATCGGACAGCTCTTGTTGGCAAATAAGGCCAGTGCCCGGTCACGATCTTTTTGCTCCATGTCGCCGTGCAGGGCCTGCGCATGAAAACCTTGTTGGGTTAAGGTATCCGCCACCTCCTGACACGCCAGTTTGGTATTGCAAAAGATCACGCTGGATTCCGGTTGGTAGTGCGCCAATATTTCAGCCAAGAGTGCCAGGCGTTGGGCCGGGGTTGTTTCAAAAAATAGTTGTTTGATATCCGCATCACTGTGGGTGGCCTCGACGCTCACTTGCAGCGGGTTTTTCTGGAAGGCGGCGCTGAGTTGTTTAATCGAATCGGGGTAAGTCGCTGAGAATAACAAGGTCTGGCGCGTGTTGGGCGTGGCGGCGATGATCGCAGCGATGTCATCATAAAAGCCCATGTCGAGCATGCGATCCGCTTCATCCAACACCAATGTTGTGACGTTGTCCAGTTGCAGACTGCTTTTACCCAGGTGTTTTAGAATGCGTCCCGGCGTGCCGACAATAATATGCGCGCCGTGTTCGAGTGAACCGAATTGCGGGCCAATCGGTGCGCCACCACATAAGGTCAGTAATTTAATGTTATGCGTGAAACGCGCCAGACGACGGATTTCTTTGCCGACTTGATCTGCCAGCTCACGCGTTGGACATAAGACCAAGGCCTGAACTCGAAACTGTTGGACGTTTAGTTTGGCCAACAGCCCGATGCCAAACACCGCCGTCTTGCCGCTGCCGGTCTTCGCTTGGGCAATCAGGTCCTGATTCGCCAATACCGTCGGCAGGCTCGCCGCTTGAATCGGTGTCATGGTCTGATAACCCAGCGAGACCAAATTAGCTAACATGGCAGGGCTCAGCGGTAAATGAGAGAAATCAGTGGTCGTCACGGGGTCTTTGCTCATGGGGAAGTGGTATCAACTTAAATCTGGGGCAGTTATGATGTCTCTGCCCACTCTATTGTATCTTTTTTGCCAAACGGAGTTCTGTATATTTAGTACCAAGCTTCCTGATATTTTCAAGAAGTGACGAAGCCATCGCATGGTTCAACCCTACTGAAGCGCTTCGGGTTAGAATACTGTCTACCTTTTATTGAAGCGAAAACTCCTCTGTCATGCAGTTATCTGATTTTGATTTTTCGTTGCCCGAGTCACTGATTGCCCAATACCCGGCGATGCAGCGCAATGCCAGCCGTTTGTTGGTGGTGGATGCTGTCACGTCATCCTGGCGCGATAGCCATTTTACCGAGTTTGCGGAGCTGGTCGCACCGGGGGACTTGTTGATTTTTAATGACACACGGGTCATCCCGGCCAGATTACTGGGCCATAAGGAGAGTGGCGGCAAGGTCGAGGTGCTGATTGAACGTATCCTCGACAGTCAACGCGCCTTAGCCCAAGTGCGGGCGAGTAAATCACCCCAGTCAGGCACGCGATTGATCTTCAGCGACGGCCACGAGGCCCAGGTCGATGGCCGGGAAGGCGAATTTTATCTTGTGCGGTTTACCGGGGACACCGACATTGTGCATATCCTTGAACAGATCGGCCGAATACCTTTACCGCCATATATTGTGCGTGGCGATGAGTCCTTGGATAAAGATCGCTATCAAACCGTGTATGCCCGACACCATGGTGCAGTGGCGGCACCCACCGCCGGATTGCATTTTGATGACATGTTATTAAGTGAATTGCAGCAGCGCCGGGTCAACACCGCGTTTATTACCTTGCATGTGGGTGCCGGAACCTTCCAACCGGTGCGTGAGCAGGATATTTACCAGCATCGCATGCACAAGGAATGGATGACGTTATCGGCGGACACCATCGAACAAATTGAACAGACCAAACGCGCCGGTAAACGCGTGATTGCGGTGGGCACCACCACTGTGCGTTGTTTGGAGACGGCGGCCTTGTCCGGGCAGTTGCGGCCGTTTCAGGGTGACACGGATATCTTTATCACACCAGGATTTCAATTTAATGTCGTGGATGCGTTATTAACAAATTTTCATTTACCGCAGTCGACATTATTGATGCTGGTGTGTGCTTTTGCTGGTTATGATACGGTGATGTCGGCATACCGGCATGCAGTAAAAGAAAAGTATCGATTTTTCAGTTATGGTGATGCCATGCTGATTAGCAAAAAATAGCGTCGAGTGACGAGCAGATGAAATTTGAATTATTACACACCGATGGTCATGCACGTCGTGGCCGCATGACCTTTGAGCGCGGCGTGGTGGAGACCCCGGCGTTTATGCCCGTAGGCACCTATGGCACGGTCAAGGCGATGACACCGGAAGAATTATTGGACACCGGTGCGCAGATTATTTTGGGCAATACGTTTCATCTGATGTTACGGCCTGGCACCAAGATTATTCGCGCGCACGGCGATCTCCATGACTTTATGCATTGGTCCGGCCCAATCCTGACCGACTCCGGCGGTTTCCAAGTGTGGAGCTTGGGGGCGTTGCGCAAGATCGAAGAGCGTGGCGTGACCTTCGCCTCACCGATAGACGGTGATCAGGTGTTCCTCAGCCCCGAGATCTCGATGCAGGTACAACGCGAGCTGGGCGCCGACATCGTGATGATCTTTGACGAATGCACCCCGTATCCCGCCACCGAAGATCAGGCGCGCGCTTCAATGGAGTTGTCGTTGCGGTGGGCGCAGCGCAGCAAACTGGCGCACGGCGATAACCCGGCGGCCTTGTTTGGCATTGTGCAAGGCGGCATGTATCCGGAGTTGCGGCGCGCCTCACTCGCGGGCTTGGCGGCGATTGATTTTGATGGTTATGCCATCGGTGGCATGTCGGTTGGCGAACCCAAACAAGACATGTTACATATGCTCGATTGTTTGCAGCCTGATATGCCCGCCAACAAACCGCATTACTTAATGGGCGTCGGTACGCCGGAAGACATCGTTGATGCCGTCTGCCGCGGTATTGATATGTTCGATTGCGTGATGCCAACCCGCAATGCCCGCAATGGCCATTTGTTTACCAGTGAAGGCGTGGTGCGGATCCGCAACAGCCAATATCAAGATGACACGCGGCCGCTTGATCCCGCCTGTGACTGTTATACTTGTCGCCATTACAGTCGCGCCTACCTGCGGCATTTGGACAAGGCGGGCGAGATTTTAGGGGCGCGGCTGAATACCATCCATAACCTGCATTATTACCAAACTGTCATGTCCGGCTTGCGCCATGCGATCGAGCAAGACGCTTTAACGGATTTTGTCACCAAATTTTATACCCGGCGCGTGCAAACCGCGCCGCCTGTGGCATAATGCGCCCTCGTTTTTATACAGAATTCAAATAGCAATAAGGGGTAGGTTCATGAGTTTCCTGATTTCCAATGCCCATGCCGCCAATGGCGCAGTACCCACCGGTGCAGGCAGCGACCCATTCACCGGGTTGTTATTTTTTGTCGGCATGATTGCGATATTCTATTTCTTGTTGATCCGCCCCCAGCAAAAAAAGGCCAAAGAGCATCGCAAAATGGTGGAAGCCTTGGCCAAACACGATGAGGTGGTCACCAGTGGTGGCATACTGGGGAAGATAGCTGAGGTAAGTGATCAGTATCTGACGGTAGAAATCGCGCCAGGGGTGAATGTGAAGGTTCGCCGTGGGGATGTGACGACCGTGTTGCCAAAGGGCAGTATCAAAGCCGCTGACAAGGAATAGTTTTCATTTCTTATTAAAGAATTGTTTTAACTCATGAACCAATACCCACTCTGGAAATACCTTGTTATCGTGCTTGCACTGGTCATCGGTGTGATTTACGCCCTGCCGAATTTATTCGGCGATGAACCGGCCTTACAAATCATTGGTAGCGGTCGAACCAAAATCTCAGAAACAGACGTTACGCGGATTAAACAGGTACTGGATACCGCTGCGGTTACGTATAAGGGCACTCCGGCGATAGTTGGCAATAGCATTCAAGTACGGTTTGAGAGCGAAGATGCCCAATTCAAGGCCCAGGAATTGGTGAAGACCGCCTTGGGTGAAAATTACACAGTCGCCTTTAATTTGGTACCGGCGACACCGGATTGGTTACGTGCCCTGGGTGCCAAGCCGATGTACCTGGGCCTGGATTTACGCGGTGGCTTGCACCTTTTGATTGAAGTGGATATGCCCACGGCGGCGCGTCAAGACTATGAACGCCTGCGCGATGAGTTCAGCGATGCATTACGTGCCGAGCAAAAGAAAAATAAAGAGAAGGACATTAAACCGCGCAGTCTCACCTCGGATGCCAACGGCGTTGATCTGAGTTTTATGACAGCAGATCAGCGTGATGCGGCGAAATCTGTACTGCTTCGGCAGTCCGATGCCGTCACCAAATATCAATTCAGTGAAACGACACAAGGTAGCACGCAGCTATTGCGTGCAACATTATCAGCAGCGGCGATTCAGGATTTTCAAACCAAGACAGTCACCCAAGTGATCACCGTCTTGAAAAAACGCCTGGATGAAAAATACCAGGGATTACTGGAGCCGGTGATTGTCCGCCAGGGTACTGATCGCATTGTCACCGAATTACCTGGCGTGCAAAATCCAGCGGAAATCTTGGAGTTGTTGAGTGCCACGGC
>JANNJI010000064.1:0-2813 GCA_031405795.1 Gammaproteobacteria bacterium | reverse complement strand
CATCAATAAACACCGCGCGACAGGGATGTCGCGCCACCTGACGGCGTTCAGGACGATGTACAGGAAGTACAAGTGTCGCGGGAGACAGGAAGTCGGGAGCGACCGAACGCTCGGCAGGTGTCTTTTCTGAAAAGCTCTTCTGCAAACAGGCTTCACCCGCGTTGGGAGAGTTTCTTTGGTTACTTTCTTGTCGGCACAAGAAAGTAACCCGCCTAAGGGCGGAACAGGGAATCACCCCGCGATAGCGGCTCAACTTAATTAATTGAAAACCAAAAAATAAAAAAATTACCGACTATGCTGCGCAATCAACTCCTCTAAACGCGCAACATAATGCGCCAGAACATGTTGCTGCGATTGCATCGTCGCCAACGCCCGCTGGCCGATCAGCCTGGCTTGATCAGGATCGCTGAGCAAGCGCCGCAAGGTATCCTGCAACGCCGCATCGTCAGCAACTTCAATCCCCGCCTGATTATCCAAAAACAATTGGCGTTCGGCCAGGAAGTTTTCCATATGGGGTCCGAAGAGGACGGCTTTGCCTTGTGCGCCGACTTCGAGGATGTTGTGACCGCCTGTGGTCACCAGCGAACCACCCATGAAAACAACATCGCTGCCGGCGATGAAGCGATTGAGTTCACCAAAGGTGTCGGCCAAATAGATTTGGGTCTGGGAATCGATGCTGTCGTTACGGCTGCGCACGGCAAATTTAATATTCAAGCGACGTAATTGTTTGCAAATAGGCTCGCGGCGATGAACATGACGCGGGACAATCACCAGTAAGTGCGAAGTGATCTGCATCGCCTGCCAGAGTTTGGCGAGGCGATATTCTTCATCGTCGTGGGTTGATGCCGCCAGCACATACGGACGATCCAAACGAATGGGATCGGCGACTTGTTGATTGGCAATTGCAAATTTGATATTGCCCGCCATCTCCACACGACTCGTGTTTGCGCCCATTTTTAAAAAATGTGTCATGTCGAGTTCGCTACGCGCCAGGATTTGGCGTGCATAATGTACACTGCGGCAAGAGAGTTGGAATAACCAGATGGGTGCTTTAAAGGTGCGCGCAGAAATCCGGCCATTTACAATCAGCACCGGGATCGCATAGTTAAAGCAAAACTCATGCAGATTGGGCCATAACTCGGTTTCCATAAAAATGGCGCAACGGGGTTTAATCCGCTGGAGAAAACGTTTTACACACCATACCCAATCAATCGGTAAGTAATAATGGTCTACTCCTGGCAGCAATAGTTTGCGGGCGGTGGCACCCCCGGTGGGGGTGAAGGTACTCAGGATGATTTTTTTCTGTGGCTGGCGCCGCTGGATTTCGTTGAGCAGCGGTAGCAAGGCGATCACCTCGCCGACCGAGGCCGCATGGAACCACAGATCAACGGGGACGGCGGTAGGCGGATAAAATCCCAGTCGTTGTTTTAAATAACTGAGATCCCGATTGCGATAGGCCAATAACACGGTGTAGATCAACAAGGGCGCGGCAAGCAAAAAATTAAACCAGGCATAACGCCGCAGTCGCCAGTCACGGCGTGGTGCGTACACCATCGGTTCACCCAGGGGACGGGTTTTGAAACGGCGATGTCCCCACAGGTATTGTCCGGGGACGTGACGCACGTGCGTCGCAATGATCGCATTCACAGTGGTGGCATCTGTAACATCATCGCCACTGGGAAAATTCGTCAGTGGCGCCTCAATGCGTACGCGATAACCCTGGCCATGCGCTAATCGCTCGCAATACCACGGCAATACCGGTGCAGCGGAGGCCTTGGCCAGACGTGACGGCAGTGTCAGTGTCGCCGTGGCAACACCCATGAAGGGTGCAAACACGGAACTCTTTAAACCAAAATCCTGATCCGGCGCATACCAGATAATATTATTGTTTTTCAGTTCACGCAGGATCTCGCGCATGTTGGCGCTATTCACCAGGCCACCACTGATCCGAATCCGCGCACGCGTCATCACCCAATTAAACAGCGGGTCGCGGGTACGTTTATACGTGGGGCGCAGGTTGGAGACATGCGGCGCCATGATCCGCGCGCCAATCTCCAGCGTTGTGTAGTGACCGCTGAGGAAAATCGCCCCTTTCCCCTGCTGTAGCGCCGCTTGCAGATGTTCCAAACCTTGAAGGTGAAACAGCGGCGACAGTTTCTTCTCGGAACCCCACCAGGACAATCCCGCTTCAAACAGCGCGATACCGCTGGAATAAAAACTCTCACGCAGAATGCGACGTTGCGCATGTGAATCAAGTTGGGGAAAACACAAACGCAGATTGGTGCGGGTGATGCGCCGATGTTCGGCGTCGAGCACCAATAGCAAGAAACCAACAAGCTGACCGAGGATCAATAATACCCGGTAGGGCAGCAAGACCGACAGGCGCAACAGACCCAGGATAATCCAGGTCAGCCAAAAACGCGGATGATAAATAAAACGCCATTCGAATTGGTTGGGCAGGTCACTCATGCAATGGGCGCGGTGTTAGCATTATAGTTTTCATATGCTAGGGAAGCTCTGATTAATTGTCATCAACTCTGTTCCGCAACCACCCGGATTCTACCCCCAAACGCCACTTACCCTTTGTCATTTCGACTCCCGAACGAAAGTGAGTGGGGGACGACTGCATGCAGGAGGTACGAGTCCAAGGAAGGACTCGGTAGACTGCGTCGGGAACGAGCAGTCGAGAGCAACGCCGGGAGCACGACTCCATGGAGGGAGGAGGTAGAATTGCGTCAGGAACAGCAATCGAGTTGCCGGGACGCAGGATCTCCGCTTCCAGGAATTCGAGTTTGTCGCGGCCTTCGGATCGC
>JANNJI010000063.1:0-2990 GCA_031405795.1 Gammaproteobacteria bacterium | reverse complement strand
CGGAGTAGCGTCCTTAACACGACGGTGCTCGGCGTTACCTAACGACGCTGGCGTACAAGTCGTGTTCGTCACTGCCGGTTATTTTCACTTCAAGAAATTCACCGGTGTTGGCATCGCTGACGTTGTCAACGATGACGACGCCGTCGATCTCGGGGGCGTCGCGGTAAGAGCGCGTAATGAGTTCGCCTTCGTCGTTGCGACCGTCAACCAGCACGCGTAGGGTTTTGCCGATCAGCGCGGCGTTTTTGCGCGTGCTGATATTGGCCTGGTGTTGCATGAAGCGAGCGAGGCGTTCCTGTTTGATTGTTTCAGGTACGGCGTTGGCTAATGCATTGGCGGTTGCACCTTCGACAGCGGAGTAAGCGAAGCAACCAACGCGATCCAGTTGCGCTGCGTCGAGAAATGTTAGCAGTTGTTCGAAATTACGATCAGTCTCACCGGGAAAGCCGACGATGAAGGTGCTGCGGATCGCGATGTCGGGACAGATCTCGCGCCAGTGGCGGATGCGCTCCAGCACATTTTCACTGTTCGCCGGGCGCTTCATTGCTTTGAGAATGGTTGGGCTGGCATGCTGAAAGGGGATATCCAAATAGGGCAGGATTTTTCCCTCCGTCATGAGCGGGATGATGTCATCGACGTGCGGATAGGGGTAGACATAATGCAGGCGCACCCAAATACCGAACTCACCAAGCGCACGGGCCAGATCAAATAATTTAGTTTTAATGGCGTGGCTTTGCCAAATGTCAGCGCGGTATTTTACGTCGACACCATACGCGCTGGTGTCTTGTGAGATCACCAACAATTCTTTGACGCCTGCCTGTTTTAGTTTTTCTGCTTCTTGCAACACCTCGCCGATGGGTCGGCTGACGAGGTCGCCACGTAAACTCGGAATAATGCAAAAGCTGCAACGGTGATTACAGCCTTCAGAAATTTTCAGATAGGCAAAGTGGCGGGGGGTTAATTTAATTCCTTGCGGTGGAATCAGATCGGCGAACGGCTCATGGGGCTTGGGCAGGTGCAGATGAACTGCTTGCATGACTTCTTGCAAGGCATGGGGTCCGGTCACGGCGAGTACACCCGGGTGTGTCTCACGGATGATATCTCCCTTCGCGCCCAGGCAGCCGGTGACGATCACCTTACCGTTTTCTTCGAGGGCTTCGCCGATGGCGTCGAGGGATTCCGCGATGGCATCGTCAATGAAACCACAGGTATTAATCACCACCAGATCCGCGTCTTGGTAATTCGGCGCGATCTGATACCCTTCCGCGCGCAGTTGCGTAAGGATGTGTTCTGAGTCGACGAGTGCCTTGGGGCAACCGAGACTGACAAAGCCTACTTTGGGGTCTGCCATGCTGATCCGTTGGTTATGTTGAACGACAAATACCTGGACGATCTTAACATGTGTGTTGTGCCACACGGTTGCTTTCCTGAGGGAAAGCGTGACTTAGGTATCGGCAGAAAAAAAGCCGGTGCGGGCACCGGCTTGATTGACCTGATTTATCAGGGATATTTACTCAACAAAAACCCCGGCAATTGAACGTACCAGCCCGTCTTCCAGTACAGGTAACGCTTCTTCAAATTGCAGATTGGCTTTGTTCGCGGTGCTGACGATGCGTGAGCGATAGATTTTCCAGTTCACCTGGCCGCCGCTGGTACTTTGTCGGAGGCGGGTCGAGGTCCCCTGGGTTGCATTGGTGTCCTGTGATTGGGTGACAACTTCACCAGTACGCGGGCGTTCACGGATCTCGATATCAGTGATCATGGCAAACAAGGTGTCATCCACCAGTGCATCACCAACTACCCCTGCAATGGCGCCAACGAGACCGGCACCGGCATACGAACTGCCACGATGTGAACCGGTTGCCCCAGCCAAGGCAATACCCGCCCATGCACCACCCCAGCCAGCACGATAGGCGTCCTCGCTGGCACGCAAATCACTTTTGCCACATTGCAGGACGTTGCCTTGCAGCATGAAATTCGCTTTGTCCGGGTCATCGGTAATTTTGTAGCCGCTTTGTATCAACGCACCATTGATACGTTGTTTGATATCCAATTGTTTGTCAGAGGTGTTGCGTACGGAGACATAAATGACCCGATGTGCTGGTTTGACTGGTTCCAGAAACACGGTTTCACTCATTTTGGTTTGTACATCCAGATTGCGTTTCTTCACGGAGGTATGTATTGCCTGGCAGCCGCTGACACTTGCCAGAAAAACAACGGCAATACCAGTGATCCCCAGTGTACGTATATGATTGGTTAGTGATACTTTCATGTCTGACTCCTTCCAGCCAAATTATTAAAGTGGCAGTTTTATTAGTATTGAATGAATCCCGCCTGAACGAGGCAGGTGTAATTACAATATCACGATCACTTATGGAAAAAAAGCCAGTAGCCGAAGGTCTTAACCCTGATGTTCACGATTGGCATGTTTTTGCCCGGTAATGGCGTCAAGGCGTTGCTGGTGGATAGCCTGTTTCAAGGGCTCACCGGACAGGCCCTGTTTTACCAGTGTGGCAATTTCTATGGCTGCTGCTGCCGCATAATATTGTTGAAAAAGACGTGGCTGGATTAAATCCCTGTCCTCATAACCGGGTCGGCCGCGTGAATCCGCTTCGCAGGCAAGTAAAAATTCTGCAAAACGCTCCGGACGGCGAAACGCGTCCAATGCCAGCAAGGTATCCAGGATTGTCCCGGGACGCAGTTCTTTGATCCGATGAAAGTGTAAATGGTATTCGCTGACGAGCACGGCCAGGTCACGGTAACTGCGTGGTACCTTCAACCTATCACACACGGCGTTCACCAGCGGCACACCCTGTACTTCGTGGGCGTAATGGTGTGGCCATTCACTCTGCGGCGTCAGACCTTTCCCCAGATCGTGTAGCAACGCGGCAAAGCGTACCTTTGCGTCCTTTGATAAACGCGCGGCTTGCTGTAACACCAGCAGGGTGTGTACACCGGTGTCGATCTCAGGGTGATATTCGGCGGGGTGG
>JANNJI010000062.1:0-15527 GCA_031405795.1 Gammaproteobacteria bacterium | reverse complement strand
CCTGCGCACAGCGTGCCAACAGTCGCCGCCACACGATGAGTTTGCCACGTTGTAAGGCCTGGCGCACCAGGGGTTTACGCTTGTCCCAGACCCAGTGCTTGGCCATCGCCTGATCAATACTGCTGCCCTGGTTAAATATTTCAGCCATCTGTGCCAGCGCACGGATCTCGCGGGCAAGTGCCCACAGGATCAGGACCGGGTCCATACCTTCGGCCTGCAAGCCGTACAGCATACGCGTCGCCCGCGCAGGTTGGCCGCGCAGGGCTTCATCCACCAAACTGAATACATCAAAACGGGCGCTATCCGCCACTGCGCTTTGCATCTGCTCCAGGGTCAGTGTGCCACTACCGTATAATAGTGTGAGTTTTTCAATCTCTTGATCCGCCGCCAGCAGGTTGCCTTCCACTTGGTCCGCCAGAAATTGCACGGCATCGGCGCTGGCGTGCAAATCCCGCTGGCGTAAGCGCTGAGTAATCCACGCCGGCAGGCGTGCCGCTTCAATAGGCCACACCTGTAGAATTACACCCGTATTGTCGATGGCGCTGAACCATGCTGATTTTTGCTGCGCTGCCTCAACCTTGTCGCCGCTGATCAGTAACACCGTATCCGCCGGAGGACGCGCAAGATAACGCTGGAGTACGGTGCTTGCTTCGGCATTCGGCTTACTGGCAGCCAAACGCAGATCAATGACTTTACGTTCGGCAAATAATGACAGGTTATCACTCGCCTGGGTCAATCGTTGCCAGTCAAAACCGCGTTCCGCATGAAATACCTGCCGTTCGCTATAACCCTGCTGTTGCGCTGTGCGGCGAATCAGATCGCAGGCCTGCCCCAATTGAAATGGTTCATCGCCACTGATGTAATAGACAGGGGCAAGTGTCTTACTCAGGTGTTCCGCCAGCGTCTCGTAACGTAACTTCATTTCACAACTGGTTTTGGTGTATCAATGGCGGACGGGTGTTTTAAGCCTGCGTCGATACGCCGCATCATTTGCTGTACTGCCGCAATTACCAATGACTTGCGTAATTGCACCTCTTCGGTGTCCTTGGCCAAGACATTATCCGGATCAAATTTGTAATCACGTAACAGGTTGACGGGTTGCGTTGGCACCAGCACCTTATTGGTTTTATCACGCAGCTCGAACACAACCTCGTAGGTTAATTCATACTCTGAGGCACGACCTTTCGCATCCACGGATAACACACGGCGCTTGAGTTGTTCACTGGTAATAATTAACTGCGCAGTTGCCGCTTCCGGTCCGCTGACAATTTTGGCGCCCGCCCGCTCCAGGGCCTTTTTCAGTTCGATATTCAGTTCACTGAAGGCCGCCGCACCTGTTATATACGTCTCTTGCATTTGTGGCGGCACATCAATATGACCACGCAAGCGAAAACCACACGCCGACAATCCCAGTAACAGCATTAATATAAAAATAGTTTGATAGTGTTGCATGGTTATCCTCAGCACCTTTATGGCCCGGCCACAACAATATTGACAATCTTGCCGGGTACAACGATCACTTTAATGATCGCCTTGCCGTCAAGAAAACGTTTAACATTTTCTTCCGCCAGTGCCGCTGTTTCTGCCTGCTTGCGATCCGCATCGCTGGCGATCTGTATCCGGCCACGTAATTTGCCATTGACCTGCACCGCGATCTCCACTGTATCGCGCACCATCGCGGCATCATCGGCCAGCGGCCAGGCTGCTTGCAACACCGGTTGATCATGTCCCAAGGCCTGCCACAATTGATGCGCAATGTGCGGCACGATCGGCGCCAGGATTAACACTGTTGCCGCCAACGTTTCGCGAACCACTGCACGACCCTGGTCACTGTCGTCGTCAAACTTGCTCACCGCATTCAACAACTCCATCACGGCGGCGATTGCGGTATTAAAGGTAAAACGACGACCCATGTCATCGGTACATTTACGAATGGTTTCATGCGTTTGGCGGCGTAAAATACGTTGTTTATCCGTGAGAACTGCCGGTTGTATTGCTACAGCAGAGCCAGCCTGTACATGTTCATAGACAATACGCCATAACCGTTTCAAAAAGCGGAAGGCCCCTTCCACACCGGCATCGGACCATTCCAGACTCTGCTCGGGCGGCGCGGCAAACATGATAAACAGCCGCGCGGTATCCGCACCGTACTCATTGATTAATTGTTGTGGATCCACGCCATTATTTTTTGATTTGGACATTTTCTCAATATTGCCCAGACGCACTGCATCACCATCGCGCTTGAGCACTGCACTCACCGCACGGCCACGTTCATCACAATTCTCGTGTACATCGGCCGGACCAAAATAGGTTTTTTTGTTATCCATCGTTTCACGATAAAATGTCGGTGCCACCACCATGCCTTGGGTTAATAAACGGGTAAACGGCTCAGCGCTGCGCACCAAGCCCACATCCCGCATCAACTTATGATAAAAGCGCGCATACAATAAATGCAGGATCGCATGTTCGATACCACCAATATATTGATCCACCGGCAACCAATAGTCGGCGCGCTTATCCAGCATGCCGCGTTGGTTATCTGGACCAGTGAAACGCGCAAAATACCACGATGATTCCATGAAGGTGTCAAAGGTGTCGGTCTCGCGCTGCGCTGCGCCGCCACATTGCGGACAAGTGGTTTTATAAAACTTCGCCATCTTTTTGATCGGTGAGGCGACGCCATCGAACTTCACGTCTTCCGGCAACACCACCGGTAATTGCGCATCGGGCACCGGCACGACCCCGCATTTTTTGCAATTGATCATCGGGATCGGCGCACCCCAATAACGCTGCCGTGATACACCCCAATCACGCAGGCGATAGGTTGTGCGTTTGCTACCTTTATGTTGTTTTTGCAAATGCGTAGCAATGGCCTCAAAGGCCTGCGCCGAGGTCATCCCGCTGAATGCGCCGGAGTGAATCAACACCCCTTTGTCGGTGAAAGCCCGGACGCGCAGATCCACTTGCGTTGCATCTATCGGTGTAATCACTTGCCGCACCGGTAAACCGTATTGCCGTGCGAATTCCCAATCACGTTGGTCGTGAGCCGGTACCGACATCACTGCGCCTTCGCCATACCCCATCAAGACAAAGTTGGCGATAAAGATCGGCAGGTGATCGCCGGTAATGGGATGCACAGCCAACAGGCCGGTATCAATACCTTTCTTTTCCATGGTTTCAACCACGGCCTCGGCGGTGCCCACTTGCGCGCAGTCATGAATAAAGGCCGCGACATTTGCATATTTTTTGGCGGCACGTTGCGCCACCGGGTGTTCTGGCGCGACCGCCAGATAGGTGACGCCCAGCAAAGTATCCGGCCGGGTGGTAAAGACCTTGAGGGGTTCGCCGCTGTGCGCAATCGTGAACACCACGTCAACCCCGGCGGAACGACCAATCCAGTTGCGTTGCATGGTTCGCACTTGTTCCGGCCAGCCGGAGAGGTTATCCAACTCATCCAGCAATTCGTCGGCATAGGCCGTGATCTTCATGAACCACTGCGGGATGTCCTTGCGCTCCACCGTGGTGTCGCAACGCCAGCAGCGCCCGTCGACCACTTGTTCATTGGCCAACACCGTCATGTCATGCGGGCACCAGTTCACCGGCGAGGTCTTTTTGTAGACCAGGCCCTTCTTATATAAGCGTGTAAACAGCCACTGTTCCCAGTGGTAATACTCCGGATTGCAGGTGGCAAGCTCGCGCGACCAGTCATAACCCAGGCCCAGGCGTTTGAGTTGCGTACGCATATAATCAATATTGGCACGGGTCCAGGTCGCCGGGGGCACGTTGTTTTGAATCGCGGCGTTTTCTGCGGGCAGACCAAACGCATCCCAGCCCATCGGCTGCAAGACATTCTTGCCCTGCATACGTTGATAACGGCTGATTACATCGCCGATGGTGTAATTACGCACATGGCCCATGTGCAGACGACCACTGGGATAAGGAAACATCGCCAGGCAATAAAACTTCTCTTTCGTGGCATCTTCCACCGCGCGAAACGATTGGTGTTGTTCCCAATACGCCTGCGTATCACGTTCGACTTGTTCGGGTAAATAAGACTCTTGCATGGTGTGTGGTTCTACTAAATGGTTAATTTGTGCCGACAAGCATACCGTAAGCCGAGGCAAAGGTCAGCAGGGACTAAAACAGTTTGGGGTTTAAAGATTAGGGATAAGTGTTAACCGTTGTGTACAGACCATAGCTCGGCCAGTTTGGCCTTGGCCTGCCACTTTCTGCGCGAACAACAGGTATTGTTTTACCATTGGATAAATCCTACTATACTGACTACCGACTCGTGGGGCGACACATCCTACGCTAAGTTTGCGCATTTGTTCCATCGTCAATCAAACCGCTTTACTGAGATATCTGGCTAACTTATCTAAGGTACCATTCCAGCCCCAGTTGTGGCGATCACGAAGTTCTGTCGTAGAGAATTTCTGATGGCACAAGGTTAGTTTGGTTCCTTTTTCTGTGGGCATAAAATCAAGCGTCACCAACGTTTCCTCCGGTATGCCACCCGAAGGCACACCCATTACCCAAGTAAAAACAAGTTTGGTATATCGATCAATGATTTTATAAATGCCCGTTAAATCTTTTACGGTACCCACAGAATCGTTATAACGCACATAATATTCCCCACCCACTACGGCATTTACCGAAATCTTGGTAACCGTGAAATCGTCAGTGGGCCCCCACCACTGCCTGAGCTGTTCCGGTTGCAGCCAGGCTTCAAATATCGCCTTAGGCGTGCAGGAAAACTCCCTTTCTATTGTTAGCTCAACGGTTCCGTCTTTTTTCAGTTCAGCCGCCATATACTTCCCTTGATTGCGTTTTTATCCACTTAAAGATATCTCCATTAGCTCGGCCACTGCAATGGTACGGAGAACCGTGAGCAGTTACTGATCTTTTACAATTTTTCCAATCGCAAGCCCAGCAAAGCCCCAGGTAAACGCGGTATCGACTATCGTGACCAAGGTGTAAGCAAGGGGAAAATGCCACCAAATAAAGTTGGGCACAACTATCACCAATGATCCTGCAACCGCTGCCGTTGTAACAAAGCCCGCTTTTTGAATGTAACTGAGACCCTTCGTTTTCGTTAACAGGTAGGTCAAAATAAATGCGATCACAATATTAAATAATAAACCAAAGAGCATCATTTTGATCATATTTAACTTAAGGCCATTGGGGTGAACGACCATATAGGCAAATGGACCCTTCTCCATTTTCTGATTAATCTCCGCCTGTGCCGCTTCGGTCTTCGTCTCTGTCCATGGCAGGATATAGAGGCCGCTCTCCTTTACATTATTTTTTAAGGATTCAGCGATTGGCGCATCGTTTGGCAATGTGGATATGGTCATCATGTGCCACGGTAATACCATCCAGGAAAAATTCATCCAGACAAAGGCTACTACGCCACCGATTAGTGCTCCCTTAATTAAAACCTTCATATTGCTTTCTCCTTTTAGTAATTTAAAATCCTAATTTATTTCATTTCCATCATCTGAGAGACACGTACTGTGCCGCCATTTTCTAAAAACGGATCTGATTCAGCAATTTTAACGGCCGCTTCAATGCTTTCTGCTTTAACAATGGCGAAACCTTTCATCGCATTCGGATCATTTTCGTTTTTAACATCACTTGAAGTTACAATTTTTGTGTCCATTAAAGGTGTTCCTGGATTAATGACATTTTTACCAAGCCCTTCCACCCAAGCTTTCCATTTACCCATCTGAGCCATGCCCGCTTCTTTCGAACTCGGCTGGTTTCCGCCGTAATATGCAATCATAAAATTTGCCATTCTATTCTCCAATTAATTAATACATTAAACACTCAATCATCCTCTTGCCCAAGACGATTGTCCTACGTACTATTGCTGTCTTTCGAACCACCAGCGCTACTTTCGAGAAATCGCTCCAATGCATCCAAGCGCGTGTCCCAAAATTTCTGGTAACGCTGAACCCACGCCATGATTTCTTTCAATGAATCAGGATTAAGCGCCAGCTGATGTACTCTGCCGCGCCTTTCACGATTCAATAAACCACCGCGTTCTAAAATCGCCAAATGCTTTGTCATTTGCGCAGGTGATAAGCCATGTGGTTTGGACACTTCCGCCACAGACAATTGACCCGCAGATAACTGCTCCAATACCGCCCTTCTTACAGGGTGGGACAAGGCAAAAAATGCATCATCCATTTGCTGTGATCTACTGTACACCATAGGGTGTAATATAGTGCGGCCCGGAACGTAGTGTCAAACATTATTTTTAGTGAAACCGGAAACTGCGCTGCATTTTCCTAAGCACTGCACCAATAAACACAATATCAGTAACAACTACTTATTAAAAACAATCAAAACTCTCTGATTTTCTTAAACACGATCACCAGCTAAAACCCGTAGCGCATCTCAGCAAACGCGCCCCGATTCGCTGTGAAGCTACCGTTGAATCCGGTAAGGTAATTCGCATCGAAATATTTACTTGCGAGTCGATCTCTTCCATTGTTTTTTTACCGCCGTGTTCTTGGCGGGAAGCGTTGAAACGAAAGCCACGCCACGCGCAACCCACTTGGCAAGCGCCACATCGGTTTTATGCCCTGCAGGATCGACATAGACCATGCCCGTCAGTGGACGGCCCGTAAAATCCATTGGCCGCGCGTGCGGCTGGGCGAGCGCCTCTTCGTAGTAATCCGGTCCGACACGTACCATAAAAGCCGTAGTCGTAATACCGCAGCACATGCACCCCTTCAACATGAAACACAAGCCACCGAACATTTTCCTTTCGACAACATCGGTGCGATCAGAAAGAATTTGGCGGACTCGGTGAGCGATTTTTTCGTCATAACTCATCGCCGTGATCACACGATCTTCGCGCCTTCGGGCGGTTTTACTTCACCAACGGTTTGATAGAACCAAATTTCATAGCCGCACGGGTCTAACACCTTGAAGGTTTTGTCACCCCACCATTGCAGAGCAAGTGAATCTGTAATCTTCACGCCTGTCTTTTTACTTAGTTGACCGTGGTACGCCACAACATCGGCAACCTCGAAATAAATCTCAACGGGTTGTTTGGCCGACCCGGTTTTGCCGCTGGGCATTTTTTCGGGCGCGCGCGAAAACATGATCCGTGCGCCGTCTTTGACTACCGTGCAGAAGTCAAGCTTGCCGTCTTTACCGACCATGCCCATCACGTGGTCGAAACCGAGAGCGTCAACGTAGAAGTGACGGATATCGTCAACGGACGAGACAGCAATCATGGGCATAATGGTTTTAGCTACGGATTTATTCATGGCCTTACTCCTTTCGCGCATAGGTGAATTTGTTTAAGTACACCGTTACTTTGCCATTTGGTACTGGCATAATTCAACTACTCATGATAGTAGTAAACCTCGCATGCGCATCCCGGATACTGCACTTTTAGAGGAAATTGGTCTGACGCTCCATGAGCGTAAGTCCCTTGTTACACTTATGATTTTTGGTGTGGCCGATGCAGCTGTGCTTTGCCGCGAAGGCGGCATACCCACCTCAAAAATCTACCGGGCTATGGAGAAATTGGCCCAACTGGGCCTTGTTGAGATACAACCCACTCGACCGAAAATGTATGTTGCGCTTTCACCCGAAGCCGTGACCCAGCGTGTCGTGGCGGTTGCGCGCGAGCGTGCCGACCGCTTTGCCGCCAGTGCGGGGGAACTGCAACAGTTATTGGCCGGGCTGCCAGGGCGGGTTCGCAGCAAACATCTGTTCGTTGATCTTGCCATGGGTACCGAGAGTCATGTAAAACGACATCTTGCGCACCTTGCCACGGCACGTAAACGTATACTGTCGTACCTGGAGCGCGCCGATCTCGATGCTATCGATCAAGTCGTCGATGACGGTTTCCCGATCCTCCGTCGTATCGCGCGTAACGCGACCGAACAGAAGGTTCGCCACCAAGTGGTATTCGGTTTCTCCTATCAAACTGCGTCTCGGCTGATCGAATTCCTGAGGAAACATGCGGCTGAAATTCATCACCTCACTGGCGTTCGCTACTCGGGCGAACTTGGCCACCCGTTTCATGTCATTGATGAGGATATTGTTATACTGCCCCTCGATCATCCCTTCATACCCGAAGATCGCTTCGCCTCGCTGCTGGTTCGTGATCACGAACTGGCAAGCAGCCTAGCCGCCGGATTCGAGGAACTGTGGCGCAAGGCGATGAAGAATCTTCAGGAGATCAACTTCGATCCACGCGAGACACATGAATAAATATGCACGCGGATCATATGCACTCTTTGCGTCGACTTTTGACGTTACGGTATTCAAAAGTTTGGATCCTCCGGATGAGGTTTTCCTTTACCGGTTTCAAGGTAATTTTTCAAACTCACCCCCAGGAAGAATCCCCATTTGCAATTGCAGTGCATAAAAAACTCCGAAGGTTCCGCCCAGCCCCGATTCGCAAATTGCACTACCGAACCTCGCTCATTGGGCAGGATATCAAAGCTGAATTCTTTTGTATCCGTCCACGGACCTGCAACGCATTGCCACACCACTTTTTTATTGGGCACCAGCGCGGTAATTTTCATATCCACTTTATGATCACCATTCGGGCCGAACTGGAAACTGGCCAACGCGCCAACCTTGGCGGTTGTTTCCGCTTTTGTCCACCATGCGCTCAATCCGCCTTGTTCAGTGAGGGCGTTATATAATTTTTCAGGTGAAGCCTCGATCACCACGCGATGTAGAATGTCGTTCATTTTCCTGACCTCCGGTTGTTACGGTTAATAAAATTACATAAAATATAGTTAACTTAATGGTTTACTATGTAGGCGAAAATTTTCATGAAACGAATTCATGCAAGTATTATCCGATCTTTTTTTGGTTAATGAAGAATATGTCGAGACATTCAAAACTGCTCGTCCACCCGAACTGGTGCCCGTCATAGGCCTCTTTATTCGGCAGATGCTCGTGGCTAAGCTGTATTTCTGTGGACTGGTCAAGGCGTTTGAAATCAAGAGTAACGAGTGTTTCGGCACACTGATTGACACTGCCACGGCAAGTTTGATTTTGTAGAACCCAGGTAAACACCAATTTTGTTGGCGGGGTTATCTCGACGTATTCACCAAAGTGTTTGATTGCCTCTCCCTCGGGCGGTTGTAAAACAATTAAGTATTTACCGCCGAGCCTCAAATCGATTTCAGCCGTCGTGACGCGAAAACCCACCGGTCCAAACCAGTCCGCAAGCACCTCCGCATTCGTCCAAGCCTCGAAAACTTCCTCAATGGGTGCATGGAAAATCCGCGTGAGTATTAACACCGCTCGAGCGCTGGACGTCGCTAGGTTAATCATTTTTCTTTCCTTTCTGCTTGGATGTCCGGTTGAAATACTTGTCGAGCGCATCGAACTTCGCATTCCAGAATTTTTCATAAAAGATTATCCACTCCGCCGCATCACCCAAAGGCTTGGGCACAAGTCGACAGCGATGAACTCGCCCTACGATTTGTCTTCGCAGTAATCCAGCCTTTTCCAGGACTTTGAGATGTTTTGTAATGGCGGGTTTTGACATGGCGAACGGCTCCGCCAATTCCATGACCGACATCTCGCCCCCTGACAACCGCCGGAGCATCGCTCTTCGAGTTGAGTCCGACAGTGCGGAAAAGATAACATCTAATTGTGCAGCATTACTGTTAACCATAAGGTGAACTATAATAGACATGCCCTTTTCTGTCAAATATCATTTATTCAGAGCAGGGGTCGGGGATGCAAGAAAACAGCTGGCGCGGCGGTAGAAAAACCGGGGTAAATCTAATCCCCAGAGTAAGGTTTACGGTTGACGTTACGAGGCAACCGCCTTGACCGTGAAGACGATGACCTCAAGTACCCATGTTCATGGCTGCCCCTTTTCCAGTATTTCAACTTGCGTGAGCAGGGAAAGACGATCACCTCTTGCGACCTCCTTCCAGTCACGCTGTGTCAGCGCACCCTTGATGGCCCATAGAAGGTTTAAACTTGGTTCACAACCCGCACGCTTCACGGCAACCAAAGCCACCGCCGCGCCTTTTGCCCGTAGCTGATCTTCCGTCTTAATTCCTGCCGCCGCAAGCATCTCTTGCGAACGCTTGCCGAGATTTTTGAGTTTTCCGATCATGGTTCCGAGCACCATCCCCGCTAGCGCGTTGTCTTGGCGCAACCAGTGTAAGTCGGAGTGATATGGCGGTAAGTCATTTGTTTCGTTTTTTACTACTAGGCCTTGATGGTGAAACTGCACATTCAACACTCACTCTTACCCAGCGTCGTAAAGTTTTTGTATCGTTTATTTTTCTATTCGCTGTTCAATCCGTACCTTTAGCCAAATCAAAATGCGCACGAGTAAAAAACGGTAATAAAAAAATCAGTAACCAGCTTAACCCGATAACAACCAGTATCGGCCAGTTACCGAAACTCACATAGGGTGTAGCACCTTGACGAGGTTGCACTTCAGCGGAGAGTACATGTTGCGCAAACTGTGGGGAAGCTTGCACAACCTGACCATGATGATCCACCACGGCGGAAATGCCGTTGGTGGTGGCGCGCATTAACATACGACCGGTTTCCAGTGCGCGCATGCGCGCAATCTGCAAATGTTGATGCGGCGCCCACGAATCGCCATACCAGGCATTGTTACTGCCATTCACCAGGATTGTGGCGCCGGGCAGAAAATCGATCACCTCTTCACCAAACGCATCTTCATAACAAATCGATGGTGCCAACGGTTGTCCTGCGGCGAGCAGCGGTGCCTGTTGTTTGTTGCCCGCGCTGAAACCGGACATGGGTAAATCAAAAAAATCAACTAAACCACGCAACACCTCTTGTAACGGGACAAATTCACCAAACGGCACAAGGTGGCGTTTGTGATACACACTTTCGTGTTCGCCCAATACCAGCAGACTGCTGTAATACGTCTGGTAATCACCATAGGGCAAGCCGAGGATCAAATCGGTCTGATGGGTTTCTACCTTGTCGAGCAGCTTCTTTTTAAATTCAGCCGGTGTATCCGCATAAAGAATCGTTAAGGCATTCTCCGGCCAGATGATCAAATCATGATCTTCCCAATACGGCTCGCTTAAATCCAGATAGGCCCGCATTTGCGAGAGAATTTTATTTTCATCCCACTTGGTAATTTGATCCTGATTGCCCTGCACAATCGCCACGCTGATCGGTTCATCCACTGTACCGGTCCATTCCTGTTGTGCCAGGAACCAACCACCGGCCCCTATGATCATGAACAAAGCTAAAGCGCCCAAGCGAGCATGACTGCCTTGCAATAATAATAACGCGCCGGAACAAACCACCGTCAACGCCGTCAAGCCGTACACACCGAACAATGGTGCAAAGCCCGCAAGCGGGCCATCGATCTGGCTGTAACCGACATTGAGCCATGGAAATCCGGTAAACAACCAACCGCGTAGCCATTCAAATGTGATCCACAGCGTGGGGAAGACCCAGACATAGGCAAGCATTGGGCGGTAGCCAGTGTCTGGCAGATGCCGAACACAATAGGCGCTCAACCAACCTTGTAATGCAATGACTAACGCCAGCACCGCCACGAAGATCGCTGTGAGTAATCCGGCCACAATCGGCGGACTGTTACCATATACATGGATAGCAACATACACCCACGACACGCCGACCCCAAACAGACCCAGACCAAACAAAAGGCCAGTACGAAATGCCTGGTTTGGTGTCTGGCCATACCACAGCCAAAATAAGCCCGCAGGAATAACAATGGCGAGAGGCCAGAGTGATAACGGTGCGAAGGCACAGGGCAATAACGCACCCAGCAACAACGCGCTCCACCCGGCGCGTTTCTTTAACGCGGAAAAAACGCTATGCACTGTTGTCCTCTGCTTTCTCGTTGGCAGGCGGTGCAAGGCGTTTTACCCGCAACAGATAGATGCGCCGACTATCCGCACGCAAGATACGAAACTGAAACCCGGATAATTCCACTGTCTCGCCGCGTTTGGGTAAATGCCCCAACGCATGCAGCAACAAGCCACCTACTGTATCGTATTCCGTGTCGTTCAACTCCGCCTTGAAATACTGATTAAATTCCTCGATCGGAGTGATGGCCTTGATGGTTGCATCCGTCTCGTTGTGTTCCATGATATACAGCTCATCGGCGATATCATGTTCGTCTTCAATCTCACCGACGATCTGTTCAAGCACATCTTCAATCGTTACCAACCCCGCCACACCGCCATACTCATCAACAACCATGGCAATGTGATTGCGGCTGGAACGAAACTCTTTTAATAACACGTTTAACCGTTTACTCTCCGGGATGAACACGGCGGGTCGCAGGATGTCACGTAAATTAAATTTCCCTTCATTACCGATATAAAAATACGGCAGTAAATCCTTGGCGAGTAAGATTCCAATCACTTTATCACGCGACTCACCAATCGCCGGGAAACGGGAGTGTTGTGAGTCGACCACAATCGGCAAGATTTCAGCCAGGGGCATTTCACGTTCAATCACCACCATTTGCGAACGCGGCACCATGATGTCACGCACTTGCATCTCTGACACCTGCAAGACCCCTTCAATCATCGCCAGGGCATCAATATCAATCACCCCGTTCTCACGCGCCTCGCGTAATAACTCCATAAGCTGCAAGCGATCTTTGGGTTCGGTTTGCAGGAACTGACCCAGGCGGTCCAGCCAGGAGCGTTGTCCTTTTTGATCTTTATCCGGTTGTTCGGTGGTACTCGATCGATCGTCACTCATGACGGCATTCCAGTTTCATACGGATTTGTATATCCCAATTGTTCCATTAATCCTATCTCCAGTGTTTCCATGTCCTGCGCCTGAACGACGCTGAGGTGATCAAACCCAAGCAAATGCAAAGTGCCGTGAATCACGATATGCGCCCAATGTGCTTCCGGTATTTTTTCTTGCGCCTGCGCCTCACGCGTCATGACGGGTGCGCAAATGACCAGATCACCCAATACCGGTACCGCCAGTGGCACATCCGCCGTGAACGGAAACGATAACACATTGGTCGGACCGCTTTTATGACGGTAGGTTGAATTTAATGCCGCGCTCTCGTCTTCATCCACCATACGAATAGTCAGTTCCGCTTTTGCCATGCGGCCTTGCAGTGCCTGTGCGACCCAGCGCTGCAATTGTGCGGCACTGGGCAAATAAAACCGGTCAGCCTCCACCGCCACTTGCACATCAACACGTACCTGCATATCAATTCTTTGGTAATACCGGTTGTTGTTCAGCGGCTTCGTATGCGGTGACGATACGCTGCACCAACGGATGGCGCACCACATCCTTCGCGGTAAAAAAGGTAAAGCTGATGCCTTGCACATCCTTGAGCACATCGATCACCTGACGTAATCCCGACTGTTGACCGCGCGGCAGATCAACCTGCGTGACGTCACCGGTGATCACCACGTTCGAACCAAAACCAACGCGGGTTAAAAACATCTTCATTTGTTCCACGGTGGTATTTTGCGCCTCATCCAGGATCACAAATGAATCGTTCAAGGTACGGCCGCGCATGTAGGCCAACGGCGCCAATTCAATCACGTTGTGCTCCACCAATTTCGCCACCGTGTCAAAACCCATCATTTCATACAAGGCGTCATAAAGTGGCCGTAAATACGGATCAATTTTTTGCGCGAGATCACCGGGCAAAAAACCCAACCGCTCACCGGTTTCCACCGCCGGACGCGTCAGGACAATACGCCGCACTTTGTCACGCTCCAATGCCTCGACCGCACACGCGACGGCAAGATAGGTCTTGCCGGTGCCCGCCGGGCCAATACCGAAATGAATGTCGTTGGTGTGGATCTTATGCAGATAATCCCATTGATGCGGACCACGGCCACGAATCACAGCGCGCCGGGTTTTGATGATGACTTCATCCTGTGAAATACTGTCATCCAGCAACGCGTCCACACCGGATTCCTGCAAATACAAATTTACCTGCGATGGGGTCAAGGGCGCACGCTGTGTTTCTTTATATAAGTGTCGCAACACCTCACTGGCGGCTTGCACACAGCGCTGTTCGCCAATCACCCGGAACACATTACCACGGTTGTTGATCTCCACACCCAGGCGCCGCTCGATCTGTTTGAGGTGCTCGTCAAATTGACCGCACAGGTTGGCCAGCCGCTGATTATCGGCGGGCTCAAGGGCAACATCGGAATAATTGGCACTGGTTTGCAAGGTGGTAAAACGGGTAGTCAGATAAGGAGTCGGTTACGCATAGTGCCGGTGCGCGATGGACCCCAGCGTGCCGCGTAAGGAATTAGGTAAGACGGTTGTTATTGTCACATCCACAAAGTTGCCGATAAGAGAATCAGGTCCGGCAAAGTTTACCACACGATTGTTGGCTGTGCGGCCGGAAAGCTCGCCGGTATGCTTTTTCGCCTGGCGGGTCACTAGAACCCGCTGTGTTTGCCCGACCATGCCCGCAGAGATGGCCCGACCTTGGCGGTTAAGCCGTGCCTGAAGCACGCCAAGCCGCTGTTTTTTAACCTCATACGGGATATCGGGCATACCGGCGGCGGGCGTACCCGGCCGAGGGCTATAGATAAAACTATACGAATGGTCAAAACCCAGCTCACTGATTAAGTCCATGGTCGCCATAAAATCCGTCTCGGTCTCGCCCGGAAAACCGACAATAAAATCGGAGGACAAGCTGATATCCGGACGCACCGCCTTGAGCCTGGCGATAATGGCCTTGTACTGAGCAACGGTGTGGCCACGCTTCATTAAGGCCAGTATCCGGTCAGAGCCGCACTGCACGGGCAGGTGTAAATGGCTGACAAGCTTTGGTACCTTCGCGTAAATCTCGATCAAACTGTCGGTCATCTCCAGCGGATGAGAAGTGGTATAGCGAATCCGCCCGATGCCCTCGATGGCGGCGAGGTAGGTAATCAATAAGGCCAAATCGGCCGAGCCACCGTCATGGGTAACGCCGCGATAGGCATTCACATTTTGGCCAAGCAGTATCACTTCGCGCACACCCTGTGCCGCCTGGCCTGCTACTTCCGCAATCACATCATCAAAGGGTCGGCTGACCTCTTCCCCTCGGGTATAGGGTACGACGCAAAAACTACAGTATTTGCTGCATCCTTCCATGATGGAGACGAGGGCCGAGGGGCCTTCGGCCTGATGCTCGGGTAACCGATCGAATTTTTCAATCTCGGGAAAGCTAACATCGATGGAAGGCCGTCGCCGTTGGCGGGCCTGATCCATCAGTTCCGGCAAGCGGTGTAAGGTCTGCGGACCGAAGACCACATCCACATACGGCGCCCGCACCAGGATCGCCTCCCCTTCCTGGCTGGCAACACAACCCCCCACGCCAATAAGAATGTCAGGCCGTTTGTCCTTGAGTTTTTTCCACATGCCCAGCATGGAATAAACCTTGTCCTGGGCCTTTTCGCGCACCGAACAGGTATTCAGCAATAACACATCCGCCTCTTCCGCCGTGGCCACCGGCTCCAAGCCATGTGAGGCCTTCAAGACATCCGCCATTTTAGCGCTGTCGTATTCGTTCATCTGGC
>JANNJI010000061.1:0-2401 GCA_031405795.1 Gammaproteobacteria bacterium | reverse complement strand
CTTGCGATTATTTTATGGCAAGCACGCGATATATCAAAGCTCGCGGGTGGAATTGCAACGCATGTGGTGGGCAACGAGTTATCAGATGCAGGCCATGCGGGATAACCCGGAGTGCGCCAAACAGGAATATGATGCGATCTTAAATGCACACGATCCGGGTTTGCATGCGCACCTGAGTTTTGATCCGCAAGAGGATCTGGCGCGTGCGTATATTCAGCGCGGTGTGCGGCCGCGTCTGGCGGTTTTGCGCGAGCAAGGTGTTAACGGTCATGTCGAAATGGCAGCAGCGTTTGATCGCGCCGGTTTTGAATGTGTCGATGTCCACATGAGTGATATCCTCAGTGGTGACATCGAACTGACCGATTTTGAAGGCTTGGCCGCCTGCGGTGGTTTTTCTTACGGAGATGTGTTGGGTGCCGGTGGTGGCTGGGCCAAATCCATTTTATTAAATGATCGCGCACGGGATAATTTTGCCGCCTTTTTCCAACGCAACGATACCTTTACCTTGGGTGTCTGTAACGGTTGCCAGATGTTGTCACAACTGAAGGACTTTATTCCCGGCGCACAACACTGGCCGCGTTTCCTGCGCAATCAATCAGAACAATTCGAGGCGCGTTTGTCACTCGTGCAGATTCAACCTTCGCCGTCTGTTTTATTCCAGGGCATGGCCGGTTCACGCATGCCGATTGTGGTGTCGCACGGTGAGGGTCAGGCCGTGTTTGCCGATGTGCTGGCACAGCAACACGCCGAACAGGCCGGTGTCGTGGCCATGCGTTTTGTGGATCACAACGGCAAGACCACCCAGGACTATCCGTTTAATCCCAATGGTTCACTCTCAGGTATTACCGGGCTGACAACAGTGGATGGCCGCGTGACGATCCTGATGCCGCATCCTGAACGGGTATTTCGCACCGTGCAACACAGTTGGCATCCGCGCGAGTGGCGAGAAGACTCACCGTGGTTACGTTTGTTTCGTAATGCGCGGGTGTGGTTAGATTAGTGACGGTGATACAAAGTGAGTAAGATTCCGTGACGCTGGCTTTATCCATACAAGGATTACGCAAAACCTATTCGACCGGTATTGAGGCGCTCAAGGGCATTGATCTGCAGGTGAAGGAAGGCGATTTCTTTGCGTTGCTGGGACCCAACGGTGCAGGCAAGTCAACCACAATTGGTATTATTTGTTCCTTGATCAGAAAAACCGCAGGGCAGGTCAAGGTATTTGGTTACGATATTGATACCGAGCTGACCAAGGCGAAGAGTTGCATCGGTTTGGTTCCACAGGAATTTAATTTCAACCAGTTCGAGCCGGTAGGCGAGATTGTAGTGAATCAGGCCGGATATTACGGCATACCGCGGCATACCGCCTTAACCCGCGCCGAAAAATATTTGACGCAGCTAGGTTTGTGGGACAGGCGCCACGATATGGCCAGGGAATTATCCGGCGGCATGAAGCGGCGTTTGATGATTGCCCGCGCGCTGGTGCATGAGCCGCGTTTATTGATCCTGGATGAACCAACGGCGGGCGTGGATATTGAGATCCGCCGTTCCATGTGGGAATTCCTGCGCACCATCAATGCACAAGGCACCACGATTATTTTAACCACGCATTACCTGGAAGAGGCCGAAAATCTGTGCCGCTACATCGCGATTATCAGCAACGGCTTGACCGTCGCCAGCAGCGAATTAAAACCACTGCTGATGAAACTGCACGTGGAATCGTTTGTTTTTAACATCAAACAATTACTGACACAAGCACCAATTCTGTCCGGATATACCGTGCAACTGATCGACGAGTCCACACTGGCCGTGGAAATCAGTAAGGAACAAAGCCTGCATGATTTGTTTCAGCAACTGGCGGCGCATCATATTGATGTGGTGAGTATGCGCAATAAAACCAATCGGCTGGAAGAGATGTTTATGCATCTGGTTGAACGGGGTGATCTATGACCTGGCAACAACAATGGGTGGCGCTCAACACCATCCTGATGAAAGAGTTTATGCGTTTTATCCGCATCTGGATTCAGACGGTGTTACCGGCGGCGATCATGACCGCCTTGTATTTTATTATCATGGGTAAGCTGATTGGTTCGCAATTGGCGGATGTCCATGGACAAACCTACGTCAACTACATTGCGCCCGGCTTGGTGCTGATGTCGGTGATCACAAATTCCTACGCCAATGTGGTGTCGTCATTTTTCAGCGCCAAGTTCCAGCGTCATGTTGAGGAGATGCTGGTGTCGCCGATGCCGAATTATCTCATTGTGATTGGTTTTGTTAGCGGTGGTTTGACACGCGGTCTGGTGGTGGGTTTGGTAACGGGGGTGGTCGCTGCGTTTTTTGTTGATATCCAGCTGCACAATATCGGCGTGGTAGTACTGGTTGCGATCCTGACTTCGAC
>JANNJI010000060.1:0-2540 GCA_031405795.1 Gammaproteobacteria bacterium | reverse complement strand
CCTGTGAGCATCAGCATCATCATGGGTTTATTGGAATGGAAAAAAAAGCTGTCATGTTGATCACGGATTGGATCCGGCAACCAACGCAATAAACGTGCGGCGTTCAGATGCAGCGTGGACAAAACAAAACGGTGAAACAAGTTTGGCCTGTCAGTTTGGGGCAATCACATCTACGGGTGTAATGACGCACGCAATTATGTAAGATCTGTTAATGACCATTGGTTTGCCCCCAGCTTGTGCGCACGTTGCAGACGTTCTTGTAATTCAGCGGCGGTATCGGCTTTGCAACTTGGATCGATATCCGGCCAGTGTGCGCCTTCCTGGCGAATGAGTCCGGCAATCACATTAACAGCGGCGGGTTGTGCATTCAGCGCGGGAATGTAATGAAATATTTCGCCACCGGCGTGGAGATAACGTTCTTTGTTTTGCATCGCCAATTCTTCCAGCGTCTCCAGACAATCCACTGCAAAACCCGGGGCAATGATCTGAATGTGTTTAATGCCTTGTTGGGCCAGTTCAAGCAACGTGAGATCCGTATAAGGTTGCAGCCAGGGTTCACGGCCAAAACGGGATTGAAAGGTCACCAGCCATTGTTCGGCGGTTAACCCCAAGTGTTCGGCAACCAGCCGCGCGGTTTTCTGGCAGTGACAGTAGTAGGGATCCCCGGCGGTGATGTAACGCTGCGGGATGCCATGAAAGGAGATCAATAGTTTTTGCGGCACACCGTGTTGCTGAAAACTTTGGGTAATACTATCAGCCAGCGCCTGAATATAAAGGGGATGATCATGGTAATGCATGCAAAAGCGTACATCCGGAATCAGCCGCCAGGTTTGTAATTCCTGAGTGATGGCATCAAACACGGCAGCGGTGGTCGTTGCAGAATATTGCGGAAACAGCGGAATGACCAACAGCCGTTGCAGATTTTTTTCACGCAATTGCGTCAGCACATCGGTTATTGCGGGGTTACCGTAACGCATGGCGGTACAGACCGTAACCGTATCAGCAAACTGCGTATAAACTGCCGCCGACAGTGAGGTGGTGTGGTGCAACAGCGGTGAGCCGGTGGTTTGCCAGACGCTTTGATACACGTGCGACAGTCGGCGCGGACGGAAACGTAAAATAAATCCGTGTAACACCAACCACCAGAACCAGCGTGGTGCTTCGACAACGCGGGGATCCCAGAGGAATTCCGCCAGATAACGGCGTATCGCCGAGGGGGTGGGAGCATCCGGGGTGCCAAGATTAACTAATAAAATGCCGGTGGTGGCGGCAGTAGCGTGTGAGGCGCGAGTCGATTTATAGTGTGGCATGGTCTATTAATGTCAGTAGTGGGTGAGGCAATTTAGGCGGGTTGGGGGTTGAATGCAAATTGTATTTCTTGATCTGGCCAGTGTCGACACGGGTGACTGTGGACAATCCTGCTTGCAACACGTGGTGAATAAATAATATGGCGCTGTTTATGCCTGCCTGGTTTATCGGGTTGCTACCGCTGCGTTATTCTTTTGATAAGACCATTGCACTGCACGACCCGCAACATATCAACATGTCCTCAGCCGAGGATCAGCCCATCTTGTGTCAACGGTGCCAGACGGTGATCACAACGAGGGCGGCAGCGATCGAACTGGCCGGACAACATGCGCATCAATTGACTAATCCGGCCGGTGTGACCTACGAGGTGGTGTTATACCGTGAGGCGAATTGCCAGGTGCAAGGCCCTCCGACGCCGGAGTATACCTGGTTTGCCGGATTTACCTGGCAAATAGCCCTGTGTGGGCACTGTGCGGCGCATCTGGGTTGGCTGTATACTAAACCCGAAAGCCTCGGTTTTTATGGGCTCATAAAGTCACAATTGATGTTTGGTAAAAGCGGCAAAATAAAATAGACTGTGATGACAGTCGCAGAATGATGGATGTATTTGAGACAAAGTGCGCAAATCTGATTTTTACGCATAAATATTAGCTACCATAATGACAACTCACCCCATGGAGAAAAAAATGAAATTACATTATTTAGTATTAGCAGCAAGCATGCTTCCCTCTGTTGTATTGGCCGCAGGCGAGGCCGCCCCGGCCACCCCCACCGCACCAGCGGCAGCCACCACTGCCCCGGCAAGCACCACCACGGCGGCACCGAAACAGGATATGGCGGATCAATCCGGTTTCCAAAAGGGCAGCGTCGTGCGCTCTATCTTCACCAGTGAAGTCAAGGACCGCGAACCCACCGATAAATTAACGGAGTCAGAACCCAAGCAAATCTATTATTTCACTGAATTGCGCGACATGAACGGCCAGACCGCCACTCACCGTTGGGAACATGACGGTAAGGTGATCACCGAGATTAAATTCAATGTGAAAGGCAATCGCTGGCGCGCATGGTCAAGCAAGAACTTTGTGCCGCAAGCAGTCGGGGCCTGGAAGGTATCTGTGGTCAACGGTGCCGGTGAGGTGATTTCTGAAGAATCATTTAATGTAGCAGCGGCATCATCAGCTGCGCCCGCTGCGGCTCCTGCCAAGACCGATGCAGCAGCTCCCTCGCCAGGG
>JANNJI010000059.1:0-5616 GCA_031405795.1 Gammaproteobacteria bacterium | reverse complement strand
CGCCAGCAGCTCAGCGGCGGTCCATGGAAAACTGTCTGCCCGTGAACGCAAACGAGATCGATGGATTAGGACGATAGTTGGGATGGTAACGTTGATAATAATACGCCTGGCCTTGTGGCAGACTAAACCAGGCTTTGTGTTGCATGCGGCTGACACGTTCGCAATCACCGTGTACCTGCCAGACGCCGTTATTATCTAAATGTACTATTTGGTGATACGGCGTGGTTTTGTCGAAATGACTTTCTTTTGGTATCCATTGTTCTTCGGCGTCACAATCGTCATTGGCCAGATAACCATCGTCCTTGCAGGCCTGCACCGGTTTCATCAGGGTGAGTGGTTTGTTAAACCAAAAGGGTGTGGCCTCGAGTTGATTAAACACATCAAACAAGACTGGCGCTGCTGTCAGCACACCCGTCATGTCAGGACGGCCTTCGCCGTTGGCATTACCGGCCCACACGGCAATGGTGTATCGCGGATCATTGCCAATAGCCCACGCATCACGCATTCCAAAACTGGTGCCGGTCTTCCACGCCAGTTTGCGGCTGCTGCTGAATTCCTCCCAATAGTTGTCTTGCCCCGGACGTGAAACTTCAATCAAGGCATTAAGCGTCGTCCATGCAGCGGCAGTGCCGATCTCGGCCTTATTGCCAGTTTTGCTTGTTTGCTGCTGTAATATCTTCAATTTTGAATAAAACAACTCCTCTGTCGTATTCTCCTGCTTAGCCAGGAAGCTAAGATTGGCGTACATGTTAGTCATGTCCCACAATGTCCCTTCGGCGCCGCCTAAAATCAATGTTAACCCGTACTCATCGGCGCGGCGATGCAGGGTGGTCATGCCAATGTGTTGCAGAAAATCATAAAAGCGATCCACGCCGTGTTCGCGCAACATGCGCACGGCAGGGACATTGAGGGATCGCGCCAGGGCGACTTGAGCCGGTACCGCACCGCGATAGTCGCGATCAAAATTCTCCGGCATGTAGCCGCCGTATTGCGTGGGTAGATCCGCGATCAAGGTCTTCGGTAATATTTCGCCTTCCTGAATCATTCGTGCGAACAACAATGGTTTCAGTATGCTGCCGGTGCTGCGCGGCCGTTGTACGATATCCACGGCATAACCATGCTCGCTATCATCCTGATAAACACTATTACCGATGTACGCCAGGACTTCAAAGGTATTGTTGTCCACCACCAGCACCGCCAGATTGTGTATGCGTTGCAATGCCAAATGGTTGGAGTGGCTGCGCACAATGTCTTCCACTTTGCTCTGTATTGTTTTATTTAAAGTCGATTCAAACCGGTGTTGCCGCGGGAAGCGGTGCATTAATGTTTCTAACAAGTGCGGCGCATAACGTGGTAAGGGTTTGGGTGCGTCGGGCAGAGGCTCCAGTAATGCTAGCGATAAATCCAGCTCGTTGAATTTTCCAGCCGCGTGCAGGCGTCGCAACAGCGCATCGCGTTTTTGTTGTAATCGATCACGGGAGCGCCCGGGATGAATCAACCCTGGGTTGTTGGGTAACACCGCCAGCGTGGCGGCTTCCGCCCAGGACAATTGTTCGGGACTGCGACCGTAATAGCGCCAGGCCGCCGCCTGGAGACCCACCACATTACCACCAAACGGCGCATGACTGGCGTACAAACCCAGGATCTCTTGTTTGCTGTAACTTAATTCCAACCGTATCGCTAAGGCGATTTCTTTGATCTTTTCCCACAGCGTGCGCGGCGGGTTGTGGCGTGCTAAACGCATCACCTGCATGGTAAGCGTACTGCCGCCGCTGACGATGCGTTGCTGTTTGATGTTGAGATACAGCGCCCGTGCAAACGCGATGGGATCAAAACCCAGGTGTGTTGCAAAACGCCGGTCTTCAAATTCAATGATGGCGTGACGAAATTTTTCCGGCAGCTGATTGGTTTCCGGAAAACGCCATTGTTCATCGTCGGCGATGTGCGCGGCGAGCAACTCACCCTGGCGGCTGATCAGAATATTGGCGAAGGGTTCGTTAAACAAGGGTGCGGGCAGACACCGCCAATAGGCGATGCCTGCTACCAACAAACCAAGTGCAATATACGTTTTACGCTGAGTCAGCCGTTGTTTAAGGTTTTGCCTGCTTAACCACGTCAACCCATAAACCTTTACTACGTGCATGAATCTTTGCATCGTACATTGCCTCAACTGAAATACTTGGCAGGTAATAATGACCCAGGTAAGAGGCATTAAGCTGCGCCTTGATCTCTTTCTCCTCGCCGGGCTTCAGGCCAAAATAGGTATAAGTACGATCATCGCGAATATCCTGATAATCCAGTTCTTTTACCGTATTGATAGTGACCGGTGCTTGTGCATCCTGCTGCGTGACACGCTCATTGTGAATTTGCCAGCCGGAAGGAATGACATGCACCAGCGCCAGATTATCCAGTTTACGTTGTGAATGATTGCGAACCCGGATGCTTGCCACAATATCGGTTCCTTGCGTGACGTTGCTAATATCCAGCGTATTGCCTTTGTTATCCAGATATTTCACCTCCAAGGCCAGGCCCTTTGCACTTTCCTGCTCATTGCCTGATTTGGCCACGCCACTGCTGCTGATGGTGACATACAGGTTGCGTTTGCCTGGATTGTTAATGACGATCTTCTGCCCTTGTAACGGAAAATCCTGGAGGGTTTGCAGATCGATCGGTGTGTTGGTGCTGCGTTTCGCCATGGCACCATTACCCAGCTGTTGTTCAAATACCATCTCGCTATTGATATTTTCCTTGCCGCTAAAGGTGGCCATCGCCATCAAACCAAAGGCCACGGCCTGGGTGCTGTGCCATTTATCCGCCGACAATTCCTTGGCGACGTTATCCGCAAATCCTTTCGCTTCTTCCCAATTCCCCAACAATGCCAGACTGTTCAGGATGATTGCCTCATCACGCAGGCGTGAACCAAACGTCATGCCTTCACTCGCATAATCTTCGATCTTGAATTTGTCATCCTTGACTAAACCCTTGGCCGCCTCCGGTAATCCCGCCAGCATATAGGCCGACGCCAATTGCCAGCGTGCAGTGGAACTCAGCGTCTTGCTTTCGCGCAGACGATTCATCGCTCCCATCTCTGCCTTGCCAGCCAGGGCCAAGGTATACAGACGATACGATTGATCCAGTTCAGACTGCCCCGTGCCAATCACCCAGTTTTGTGCGACGCTGCGCTGATGGTTCAACCATTGCGACAACATCTCCGGCGGTATGAAGTAACCCAGGCGTTGTGCCTCGACAATAAAATGTCCGGCGTAGTTGCTCGCCCAATGATTAAAGTCCGCATAACCGGGCCAATAGACAAAACCACCGTTGCTGTGTTGATACTGACGCAGGCGTTGCACGGCAATTTGCACATTGGTTTGGATATCCGCCTTCTGTTTGTCATCCAGCTTCACCAGTTTTGGTAAATAAATTTGCGGGAAGATCGACGAGGTGATCTGCTCCACACAACCGTGCGGATAGCTGATCAGGTATTGCAAACGACTGTCCAGATTAATCGGCGGTACCACCGACACTTCTAACATGACACGGTTGGTACCCGCCAAACCAAACGGCACCACCTCGCTGCTCCATTTTTCACCCGGCGCTACTACTTTGCTAATATATCGCGTGCTGGGTGGATTGGCACTACGCACATCAATGTAAGTCTCCGACTTCGTGCTGTGCGCACCACTCTTGGCAGTTAAACGTATTTGCCCTTTACCCAACACATCCTTGACCTTGAGTTTGAGAAAGGCCATCTGCTCTTCCTGACCGTTGAATTGCACCTTGCTGCTCTTGTTACCGACAACGTCTAACAGGTCATTGGTCTCAATGGTGACAGTGGCCTCTTTGATATCCTTGTCCATGGCAAACAACGATACCGGTACCAACAATTCTTCGTCAGGGCCGATCACACGTGGCAAGGTTGCCAACATGCTCAACGGTTGCCGGACAAAGACTGATTTATCCGCAGAACCATATGCACCCTGCTGACCTGCCACCACCATCACTCGCACTGCACCCACGTATTGCGGCAAACTGAGTTTATGTTTCTTGTTTTCGCCCGCAGCCAATTCAAAAGCACCGAGAAATTTCACCACCGGCGGGAAACGCTTTTTCTCGCGGCCTTTTTTCGCGTCATCGGCTTCGTCACCACCACCCAGTGATAACAGACGTTCAAGTTCACCACCGTAAGCACCGGTTACTTCATCAAATAAATCCCAGGTCATCACACCCAGTGCTTCTTTTTTATAGAAGTGATCATGCAGGTTCGGTGTCTTATAATTGGTTAAGCCTAACAACCCTTCGTCGACCACGACCAGTGTGTACGTCATGGCCCGGCCCTTTTCCTCGCTTACCTCGACCATCACTTCCATTTCCGGCCGCCATTCCTCGGCGACCTTTAACTTTGGCGTGATCTTGGTTTTTGCATCCTCCACCAGGAGTGGCAACACCCCATACAGGCGAATCGGCCGATCATTCGTTTTATTTTCGTGCGGTTGGACGAGCGTGACATACACATACACGTTTGGTGTCATCTGTTCCGTGAGTTTTACCTCAAAACTGGTGTTATCCTTTTCCAGTTCAACCCAACGGGTGGATAGCACCCGCGCACCATTTTCAATACTCACCAGGGCGCGGCCCTGCGAGGCTTCGGGTAAACGAATTTTTGCCTTATCGCCAACCTGATAACGCGCTTTATCGCTGCTGATGCTGAGCATACTTGCGCCCACGCCAGTTTGTTCACGCGCCTTGCCCGCCCACGCTGGCCAGTCAATATAAAATATCTGCCCGGTGCAATGTTTGCCTTGCAGATCACAGGCGCGGATTAAAAACCGACCCCATTCAGGATATTTGATTTCAAAGTCCCATTTACCCAGACCGTTCTTCGTGGAAATCACCTCGTGTTTAATACTGGTGCTAAGGCTGGCGTTGGCATACTGCGCCTGTGCCTCGCCGGATTGATCCCACCACCATTTCCACTCCAGTTTATATAAATTTACTTCCACCTGTTCCAATGAAACGGGTTCCCCCTTGGCAGACAGCGAGGCGATCTCCACCGTGTGTTTTTTGTCGGTCAATAACATGTCACGCGATTGATCGCCTTTGGGCAGCCGGATACCGACATACTCCTCGTACGGATAAAACGCGATACTCTTGTTACTCGTACTGAATGCTCCACCGTCTTCAAAAACCCGTGCAGTAAAATTCGCTAATAAGTTACCGGGCGCATCAGCACCTAAATTGAATTGGGGCTGAAAGTTGACGACACCTTTATCGCTGAGGTTTCCTTCAAACAACATCTGCGGTTCACCGCGGAATTTGCGCGTCGGATCATCAAAGATAAAGTCCGCGTTACGCGTGAACCTGGTTTTAGTCGACTCCAATTTGACGGCAACATCGGCCTTTAATTTTGCGGCAATCGCCCCATGTAACCATTGGCTGCTGAGCGTGGCCTTGATCGGCATGTCACTTTGATATATCTCTTCCTTGCCAAAATCCAGATCGATTTTGAGTCGGTTCGGCATAACAGTCTCTATCTTCAGGCTCTTGGTAAACACACTGCCACCCAGCAATGCCTTTGCCTGCCAATTGCCGGTTGGTGCATCATCCATGGTCTTG
>JANNJI010000058.1:0-1132 GCA_031405795.1 Gammaproteobacteria bacterium | reverse complement strand
GGTGATATTCAATTCCGTGTATTCGGGAATGGGTTTGAGCACCGATCTGGGCAAAGGTTTATTTGACCGATTCCGTTCCTTGCCCATCTGGTCGCTCGCGCCATTCGCAGGACTGATGGTCGGCGACGTGCTGCGCCATCTCATCGCGTCACTGATTATTCTGAGCGTCGGTATGTTACTCGGTTACCGGCCAGAGGCTGGCTTTGTCGGCGTGTTCGCCGCGCTTGTCCTGCTGGTGGTGATCGGTTTCGGCGTGGGTTGGATATTCCTGGTGCTGGGTCTTGTCATGCGCACGCCCAGCACTGTGATGACGATGGCCTTCACCGGGATCATGCCACTGGTGTTCGCATCGAATATCATGGTCGATCCTGCCACGATGCCCGATTGGTTACGCGTGTTCGTGGCTGTTAATCCGGTGTCGTTGATGACGACTGCCATGCGCGGCCTGATGAACGGCGGCGTGACCTGGGCGCAACTCGGCCTTGCGCTGCTTGCGCCAGCACTGTTGACGGCGGTACTGGCACCCGTAACGTTGTGGCTTTATCGGCGCAAATAGCGTTGAGGCGAGAAACAATAAGCTTTCCAGTCAAAGGTATTGATGAGGGTTCACGGTTTTTTGCAGGGATAATTTCTTTCAAACAAGCGGGAGAGGGTCGGGCCGACGGGTTTATCCAGATCCTCGGGATGTTGCTGGTAATGCTTGCTGATCAAAACGTCCAGCTCGCAACGGCATTCGGAAAAACAAACACTTTTGTTATTCAGCGCATCAACTACGCCGTTGATATAGCCATAGTAAAACCCAGCACGATAACGGTTTGCTTCTGCCTTTTCAGCGTTGACAGCCTCAGCTTCAAGCTGGAATTTGAGTAACGTGAGGCCATCCACTTCATCACGGAGGCTGCCTGTGGCGAAAAAGAAGAGGGCGGCGATCAGGGTACGTATCAATTGAGACATTCAGGATCCTTTACATATTTTTGCGTAGCAGGTTCATTCAGGAAATAAATCTATGCTGGTTTTTTTCTGCCTTTAATCCCCCAGCCCTGTTTTGTTCTCTTAACGCGACGTTTACTAGCAACGTGCCATTCTGTGTTGGCCAGTGATGCAGGGACCGCCAATCTTGGGTCAAGCACCA
>JANNJI010000057.1:0-2566 GCA_031405795.1 Gammaproteobacteria bacterium | reverse complement strand
AAGTCGTCGCACAAGAACGTGCCAAGTTGGCCGCGATTGATATTGCCTTGCAGCAGTTGCGTGAACAGTTGGAAAAAATACAAAACCTATAACAACCGGCACACAGCGACAGCACAGAAATCGGCGTGCATTACCGCAGTTTGATTAGGATATAAAAAGGCTGCCGTTGCGACTACGTTACTTGACGCTGAATTATATTCCAGTGTACAACAGCACTTACGCGGGGAATACAAGGAACTACTTTCAGGGGAGCCGTGATTAACTACCCCCAATGACATCTAACGAATAACAGGAGCTTAATCATGGAACGAATCAAAGGTTCAGTTGGTAAAGGCGGAAAGAATTCCCCCAGCGATGTCGAAATCATTCAGACCTTATTAAACCGGCATCGTACCTCGTCCAGCCCCCTGCTGGTGGTAGACAAAGTGGCCAAGGGACAAACCATTAATGCAATAAAAGAGTTTCAAACCCGCGTGGTGAAAATGCCGCACCCGGATGGCCGGGTCGACCCTATAAAAGGCCACACCCTCGAATTTTTATATACCTCACCGACCTGGATCAGCGTGCAAAGCACGGTAGCGTACCTCAATACCCTGGTGGCCAGCATGGAGGCCGCCGCAAAAAGAATCACGACGAGCAGCGTATTTCCGATCAATATGTTCTCACAACATAAACAAATCGCCTGGGGCGCGAAAGTCTCCCCGGAGTTTAAGGCCAAGATAATTAAAATATGTAAGAATTTAGACATATCCCCGGATTTCTTAATGACGTGCATGGCGTTTGAGACAGGGGAGTCGTTTAGCCCGAAAGAACCGAACAAAGCTGGGAGCAGTGGTATAGGGTTAATACAGTTTATGAAGAAAACAGCAATTGGTTTGGGAACAACGACGGAGAAGCTTGCAGCCATGTCCGCAGTGCAACAGTTGGATTATGTTGAGGAATACTTCAAAGATCAAATAAAGACGTATAAAAAACTGAACACATTAGAAGATGTTTATTTTGCAATTCTAAAGCCATATGGTATAGGAAAAAAAGATGATGTAGTTATATTTAGGGAAGGAGAAATGGATTACGATCCAAATAAAGGTCTGGATAAAGACGCTAACAAGAAAGTCACCGTTGCAGAAGTGACCGTCACGATAAGAAAAATGTATAAAAAAGGATTGCAGCAAGGATACATGGGTTAACGATGTAACATCTGTTGAGGACATGAAAATGAAATTACTGCGTTATTTTGTGTTAGGGATTGGATTGATAGTGTCTGCCTGCATGGCAAACAATGCTGTTGGCCCATGGGATGGCGAATATCAATTTGCGGGATTGGGTGGTGAAACGGGTGGAGGGTCACCCATCATGATGGACATAACGTTAACGATAAAAAAATCTGGATCGGATGGATATTGTTTGTTGCATGCGGATGGATTTCAAACAACTGATAGGATTGTTTGTGCTCTAACCGATACCGGTAACAAACTTGACGTAAGGTTTAAAAGTTACGAAGACGGTAAAATTTTAAACGGGCACAATGTTGCAGTTTATAAAGTAGGTGAAGTTCTGTTGGTGCTCGAAAAAGCAGAAGGAAAAGACAAGAAAACACGCTATATACCGCACTGGGCGTCCTATGTACCGTTTGATAATATGGAAAAAGGCGGGAAATATGTCTTTACAAAAACCAAATAGAGCCTGTACACATAGATTGTGTAACTGCACATTATTGAATAATCTTAGGTAACGAAAGAAGATAAAACATAAGATTACACAACACAGGATGGAGTACAGTAAAATGACGTTTATTCGATTTCTGGTGTTTAATGTATGTATGGTTGCTACTGCCTGCATGGCAGGCACCGCAGAGAGTGCGTGGTACGGCGAGTACAGCTATTTTGCCTCGGGCGGCGAAACAGCCGGGGGATCGCAGATCATGATGGACATAACAGTGAAGATAGACAAACAGGGATTGAAAGAGATTTGCGAGCTTCATGCAGATGGTTTCCAAACAAATGAGACAATATTTTGCACCACTGCAATGAACAAAAATCAGTTGATGATACTGTTTAAAAGCCATGAGGATGGCAGGATTATCAACAGATCTGATGTTGCGGTGTATAAAGTAGGTGACACCTTGTTTTCACTTAAGAAAATAACCGTTAAGAACAAGAAAAAATCCATCCAATATATTACGCACTGGGGTGTATACACCCATTTCGGGCTTGAACGAAAAAACGTAAAAGACTACTTTGAAAAACTAAAGTAGAGATATAAAGTGTAGAAATCACAACTTGATCTGACAGTTACATCTAAAAACTGGTAACTGTCAGAACAAGTCACAACGTCTACAAATATTTTTTTTGATTGGGCAGTATATTTTGTATGCGTAAGCCATCAGACCTTGATGCCACACGTTGGACTGAAGTCTGATCTACAACCTGACATAAGACGTCCACCTTATATTAATCATCACGCCATTTATTATTTATAAGATTAGCCCAGCGCAAAATGCATCACCACTTTCACCACGCCGACAACCACAAAAACAAATAGCGCCACACCAATTAAACTCAGCGCG
>JANNJI010000056.1:0-7269 GCA_031405795.1 Gammaproteobacteria bacterium | reverse complement strand
TCTACCTTATCACCCTTCCATGCCGCCACTGCGGCGTCACCATTTCAACTGAATATCAAAAAGGAAGTTTGCATGAACACGAAAAATCGTGCGGGATCACTGTTGGGTCAGGGCAGGAAATAGTATCAAAATAAAATTGATTCTGGGGAAGCACTGACGTAGCATTGATGTGCTTATTGTTGTAACAGGGTGTTTTTCAGTATTTTTGCAACCACAAAAGGAAGCTAACATGAGCGCAGAATATGTTTACTTACGAACATTTGAAAAAGACGAACTTATATTTGATGAGGAAGAAACCAAAGAAATTCTTACCTTCATTTTTCCAAGTCGAGCTAGTTTAATTCAACCCCTTGTCATCAATGATAAACTCCGGGAGTTTGCGCAGGGCTTGCTGGTGGAAGCGGTGGATGCCTCTTACGCGCTGGGGTTCGTTGCCATTATTTTCCAATTCGCCGCTTTTAAACCCGGATTAAGTGCCTTCAAGTTTCTTGCAAAATTTATCGCAAAAGCATCCGGCCTGTGGTTTAAACACGCAAAAGTCACTGATTTGGCGACGGTAAAAATTTATGATCGAGTCCGTGATCGTTTGCAAGAGGCTTTTGATACTGAGTTTGTTACTAGGTATGTAAACAATATTACTAAGAACGAAAATACCAGTGCTGCTTTTGTTGATTATGCGTCAATTTTTTGTAAAAACAATAATCGCATCTGGACGTGACCATGATCAAAAAAATCGTGTTGGCCTTGGTCATTCTTCTCCCGGCCTCTTGGATTGGCTTAACCATTTATGTCATGGTTACCGACGATCTTCATGGGCTAATGATATGTGCAACCAGCGAAACCGCGTGCCGCATACCCAATGGGGTAGTGGAATACTACATACTTCATTTTCGCGGCACAAAGGAAGATATCGCTGATTTAGAACAAAGTGTCGGGCTGTCTGTTGTCTTTAATGATCCTCAAAAACGCGCCAAATTCCTCCATTTTTTGGTTGAAAAAGGGATCAATGTCAATAAAGTCAGTCCTCTGGGGTATGCACCCCTACATGCGGCAGCAGGTGCCTATAATGATCCTGAGTTGGTTACGTTTTTATTAGCTCATGGCGCTGATCCAACAATAAAAACCAAAAAAAGTAAGGCGCCGGAACTCGACAACCTGACGGCATTAGAGCTTGTTGAAGGGATGAGCCGCAGTAAGCCAGAGATTGATAGAAGCAAAGTCAAAAAAATTCTAGAAGAACATATAAAGAAATACTAATTTATCTTGCTGGTGCAACGCGATGTTTGATTCTGAAAATAGTCGATTTGATATTTTTGATGAAAGTAAAAACGAGATTCAAGCGCAGGGCGGTCGGGTGTTATCAACCGCCAGCGTGAGCCACGATGTGTTTTCCCGTGCGGTGAATACCGCATAATGGATAACGACAAACAAGGACGTCACGATTCATGAGCCTGCTCGTACTGAATAACGGTCATCGGCATTACCGGTTACACCTGCCCGGTGAGCGGCCCGTTGACCGGGTATTCAAGCCCCTCGAATTTCATGATCTCCACTTCGCCGAGGCATTTGTTCGGGGCCTGTGCAGCAGTATTTCACGCATGGAAGGCTATGAGTGGATTCGCATCCTGTACGGCATCGACCAAAAACCGCGGAATCTTTACAATGATAACGTCTACGAGGACGCCGCCGGTTTCATCGTGCGTGGCACCATCCGGGTCTACCTGATTCCTCACCTCACGCAACACCACTGGACTGTGCATTATCCCCACGTTCCCGCCGACAAAGACATGCAGTATCATTTTATTCCCGCCAGTCTATTGCTGACCGATTATTTTCCGCGTGATAATGTGCGAATCTTCCGTGACCACGGCAGTGCCGAGCAATTTGTCCAATCACTGAATTTGACGGATGCGCAGATCGAGGTGATCATCCGAATACATGTGTCGCCCACGGCGGATGGCTCGGTGCGCAGCAGTGCGCAAATGACGGCGCTGCTGATAGCCTTATTGGCCAAGAGCGAGGTGGTGGTCGAAAAGACCATGATCGCCGCCGCGCCAGCCAAGCCCCTCGAGTTTGAAAGTGCGAATGGGCCGGGAAATAAACCGATGACGTTGGGGCCGCATGTGGGTGCATCCGCCGTCAACAATAAGCCGGTGTCACCGAGTCCGAATCCCAAGTTGCAAGCCGAGAACGACATCAAGAACGGTAATGTTCACAAATTGGATAAGGACACAAAGCAGGTGTACGACGATTACAACAGCAACCCACCGAAGATCGGCGGCACGGCAAAAGAGCTTGCACCCAAGCTGGCGAAGATGAATGAAAAGGAATTTACCGAATTCATGGACAAGGAAGTGAAAGCGGGGAAATGTACGATGACGCCGGAGCATGGGGTGCCATCACCGTTGGGCGGTTATCAAAATATTCGCAGTCATCAGACCATGCTAAAATATGAATATCCTGACGGAACAATGGTACGGTACAAGCCTGAAGGGGATTTTATTCGGGTTGGTCAACCAACTTATAGTATTGAGGTAAAGAAATTCCCGCTCAAGGTCGATCCGGGTGGTTCAAATTCAGTACACACGGATGTTGCATTTAAGGTTGATGAACGGGCGCGACTTGTACCGAAGCATCCACAGTATTTAAACAATCCATATATGGAAGGTACAGAGGAATACAAGATGTATACTAATACCATGATGGATTTTGGTCATAAAACATTACCCATGTAGGTAGCAAAGTTATGAAAATAAATTTCAATGAAATAACTATCGAGCCTTTGAAAAGCACGTTTGACATTCATGACATTGAGAAACGTATTCAAGATTTACCGTTTACTGTTCGCGATCCAATAGAACAATATTCTATTCTGCATTCGTACATGATATGTAATGGAGTTGGCGAGGTAGATTATTGCCGTAGAGAAAGGTTAAAAGATGCTAAAAAATTTCCATGGACAATCATAATTCACGTGAATAGCAATCAAAGCACTATTGGGATTGGGTTTTATGCTTCAGGGCAGGAATCAAGTTTTGTGAATACTTCTAATTTTGTAAAATGGTTATTGCAAACTTATAGTTGTAAAGTCACTGACGACGAAGGTCGTGACTGGACCGATAAGGTAAAACAAAAAGGCCCACAGGTATTGTTTGAGTGATACCAGTTAGACTCCGGCACGCGATGGTGCGAGGACCCGCACGATTACCGACGTGGTGGATAGATCCTACGCAGGGTAAGGCCAGAAGTGTGACTCCCATCACAATTTCCACAGAGTTTACAAAGTGTCACAATATTGCAGCCAGAAAGTGGGAGGAAAAACATCCATTTTTGTGGGTTTGGTGTAGAATGCGGACACGCTCCGACAAAGGCACGCCAGGGAAGCCCCCTGGCACACAACGCCACTGGCCTCGCACTCTATATACTAGGATGCACGAGGTAGCAGGGTTCCCGAAGAGCATGGGTTACCACCGTAAAACACCGCCGTGGTAATGGCATAGAATGGTTTGTCGGGGAATATTACGTAATATGTTTATTCGCTCTGTCTCATTATCCCTAATCTACCGCTGCTGCGGTGTCACCATTTCTACAGAACATCAAAATAGCAAAATTGTAAATTTATAATGGGGTAATAGTATGACAACAACTGTTCAGCCTAAAAAAACCATCATCAGTGCAACGGTACATGCCTGTTGTTATTCCCTGTTTTTGTCACAAATTAGTTTTGTTTCCGTCGTTCAGGCGGGTCCTACCGGCGACGACGTGGTCGGTGGCAGTGGTGCCATCACCCAATCCGGCGTTAACACCACCATCAACCAGACCAGCCAGAACATGGCGATCAACTGGCAGAGTTATAACGTTAATGCCAATGAACGTGTGCAATACATTCAACCCAATGTCTCATCCGTTTCCTTAAACCGCATTCTCAGTAACAACGGCTCCACCATTGCTGGTCGCATCGACGCGAACGGCCATGTTATTTTGGTTAACCCTAACGGCGTGTTCTTTACCCCTACCTCTGTGGTGAACGTTGGCGGGATCATTGCGTCCGGGCTGGATATCCAACCCAATGACTTCATGAACAGCAATTACATTTTTAATGAAGTGCTGGGTACGGCAGGGACCGTGATCAACAGCGGCATCATCAATGCCTCGCTCGGTGGCAATGTGGCGTTGATGGGTCGGCAGGTGGAAAACAACGGCTTGATCTCCGCCACTTTAGGCACGGTCACGCTCGCCGCCGGTAAACAAGCGGTGTTGACGTTTGATAACGGTGGTCTACTGGCTGTGCGCGTGAGCCAGGATGTGTTTTCCCGCGCGGTGAATACCGCATAATGGATGACGACAAACAAGGAAGTCACAATTCATGAGCCTGCTCCTACTGAATGACGGTCATCGATATTACCGGTTACACCTGCCCGGTGATCAGCCTGTTGACCGGGCATTCAAGCCCCTCGAATTTGATGATCTCCACTTCGCCACGGCATTTGTCCGGGGCCTGTGCAGGGGTATTTCACGCATGGAAGGCTATGAGTGGATTCGCATCCTGTACGATGTCGACCAGAAACCGCGTAATGTATACAATGACAATGTTTATAAGATCGTTGCCGAACTGATAATGCGGGGGCGCATCAAGGTCTACCCCATTACGCACCTTTCGCAACAGGGTCACGCGATGGGCTATCCGATCATTCCTGCCGACGAAGGCAAGCAATATCGTTTTATCCCGGCGAGCATGTTGCTGATTAACGAACTGCGTGACGTGCGAATTTTTCGCGACCACGGTACTGCCGAGAAGTTTGTCCAATCGCTGAATTTGACCGATGCACACCTGGAGGCGATCATCCAAATACATGCAAAGCCCACCAACGATGGATCAGCACGCAGCAGTGTCCGTATGACAACGATGTTGATAGAATTATTAGCCAAGGGCGAGGTGGTGGTCGAAAAGAAAATAATCGCAGCGGCGCCACCCAAGCCCCTCGAAGTGGAAAGTGCCAGTGGGCCGGGGAATCGACCGGCAACGTTGGGGCCGCATGTGGTGGGAGGTGATAAAGGGCAGTTGTTACCTGAGTCACGAAAGGTTAGTGCAACAACTAGGGATGAGATAAAAGCCGAACCTCACGACAAACCATCTCCAGAGAATATATCTGCCAGAAAAAAACTCGCTCATGATTTTTATAAAGAACAAGGGATGCTAGAACATAAAATAGAAGCGCACATCGAAGGCATCGATTTCACAAAGCCCGTAGAACGAATAACACTGAAAAAAGGCTCAATAGTTGAACAACATCAAATACCTAATGCTACTCAGGGGAATTATTATGCACAAGTTGGTACTGATGCACGACAGCTTGGAATTAGTAAAGAGGTACTTGATGGAAAAACAGGAAAACTTGTTGAAAGGCAGCCAAAAAAATATATTCTAGATAAAGATACTGAAGTGCTTAGTTCGTCAACACGGGCAATCGACGATACATGGTCAATTCCTGGGACAAATATTAAAACTGCTGGTGGTGGAACGCAGTACTTTACAATGAAGCGCAGCAATTTCAAACCCGGATAAAATTGGAAGAAAATATGAAAAGAATCTCACTGGCAAACGAAGCAATTAAGCTAACTAATGAACGCTTAGCTCTTGCACCTGACTTTCAGATATTGAGATCAGTTAAAGCACAACTGGATTTTATTCTGGATTCATTTCAGAAAAACAAAAAACCAACGGATGCGGAGAAAGAAAGGGTAACGCTGGGTGTGCTCGCGGTACGAGAGTTCGAAGATAATGACCCAGAGTACGCCGATATTCTTTCGAAGGTTTCATATCTCTATAAACATCCAGAAATTGATGAAATCAGACTGTAAATCATTTTGTATATACGCGTTATTTGCAGAAGTCACGGGTTGAACTGACAGTTGCGCTGTTACTATGGTTCTGTACGTGACAAGGAATTCAGTCTTTATACGTGTTTGACATGCATGTCGATTCTATCGCCACGATGGCTGGCGCAGACCCAGCAAGATGAAGAGCTTTGGGGATGGGCACGCCGAGTAAGGCCAGAAGCGTGAAACGCGTCACATTTTGCACAGAGTTTACAAACTGTCACAAATTCTCGACTAGAAAGGTGGGGCAAAAGCATCCATTTTTGTGGGTTTGTAGTAGAATGCACTGCGCTCCGACAAAGGCACGCCGGGTTTGACGCCCCCTCTGGGGGAGGCACATCCGGTACGCAACGCCACTGGCCTCGCACTCTATATATATGTAGGGAGCACGAGGTAGCAGGGCTCCCGAAGAGCATGGGTGTTACCACTAACACAACAAAACGGTGGTAATGGCTTCGCAACTTAGACTTCGGGGAACGTACGTCGTATGTTAATGAGTTCTACCTTATCACCCTTCCATGCCGCCACTGCGGCGTCACCATTTCAACTGAATATCAAAAAGGAAGTTTGCATGAACACGAAAAACCGTGCGGGATCACTGTTGGGTCAGGGTTTATTGGCCATCACGTTGCTGGCAACACTGGGTATGATGACGGGGTGTGGGAGCGGTGGAGGGGGGGGCGGCACGCCTGTCCCGGATGCAGTGCCGACGGGCTATTACGCGAATACCGGCACGGCGGATATTTTAGCGGATGATAATTCCACCCCGGTGAGCATCACCGATCTGCAAGGCATGATTTACAACGGCCGACTCATCATGCTGAGTGTGGCGCGGGGTTTGTCCTATGATGGGACGATCACGGTGAGCGGAAATAATTTCTCCGGCACGGTCTCGATTTATCGCAATGGTACCAAGCTGCCAGCAGCCACGGCGACAGTGGACGGCATAATCAACCAAGGTTCGACAGTCAGCGGCGTGTTGACGGGAACGGGGGCGGGGAATGGATCGTTTTTGTTGAATTATGGGATTTTCAATAGTGGAAGTGTCGTGTTAGCCGATATTGGGGGATCTAACTGGGAAAGCGCGGTGGGAGGGAGTAGCACAAATTATATTTTCACCTTGGATTCGTTAGGCCCATTAAATAATTTCACAAAAGTAACCGATGGCGTTTTTGCAGGCTGTGACATCGGCGGTACAGTCACTTCACTTTCACATCCGAATATTTTCAGTGTCACGATGGTGTTGACCGGCTGCACCAACCCCGCGGTGAATGGAACCTATACGGGGTTGACCACACCTGTTTTTTCCATGATCAATCAATTTAATGTGATGTTCTGGGGCGTGTCTAACGGGACATACAGCATGCATGTGTCGGTCTTTACCTGATT
>JANNJI010000055.1:0-2819 GCA_031405795.1 Gammaproteobacteria bacterium | reverse complement strand
GCTGACCTTATATGATCGCGGTATTGCCTTACTCGCCCCCACGCTACAAGGCAAATCACCAACCGGAAATATTGTCGTCTGGCATGAACAATACGCAGCCTATCTTCTTGCCGGTGTTTTTTTTCTGCTGCTGGCCAGCTGGCAATTTAAACAACGCATCGCCAATCAAGTCACGCGCAACTTGTCTGTGTGCAGCGTACTTATTTTTTCCGGCTTGCTGCTGACCCCATCCGATCACGCTCACGCCAGTGAAGCAACGCTGGATCAAGCCTATCGGGCTTATCAACACGGCGATTACCCCGCCGCGAGTAAACTGTACAGTCAGATAACGGGCTACGCCGCACGCATGGGTGAAGGTGGTGCGGCTTATCAGCGACACGAATATAAAACAGCGGCGATGCAATTTATTCAGGCCACGCTGGACGCACCCACCGATCCACAACGTGCCGATGCCTTATTTAATCTCGCCAATAGTTATTTCAAATTGCAGGCCTACGCACAGGCCGTACCGATTTATCAGGATGTATTACGTTATCGAGCGGACTTTCCTTCTGCCAAAATAAATCTGGCGTATGCCCAAGCCTTAATACAGAAACAGCAAACACAAGAAGCCGACAAGGCAAAACGTGCGGGACGCGGGATACGTTCAGGCAACATCGTGGATGGCACGTCCGTCAATCAAAGTCGCGTAGCATTGGATGAAGCAAACCCCAAGCAGGAAATCGGTACGGCATCGCCAACCAATCCAATGGCAAGCCCCGTTGACAGCACCGAGGCGTTACGGCAGAGCCAGCCCGCCACGGAATCCATTGAAAACCGGGATGACACCCGATGGACATACAATATCCGTCGGGCTGAAGACATTCAGCAGCAAGCCGCGTCGCTGCAACAAGATGAAAGCATTTTCTGGCAACGTCTGTTTGAACAAGAAGAAAATTTTCCTGCACCGGTCATCACGCCGCATGTTGTCCCGCAGGTGCAACCGTGGTAACGCTGCCCTGCCTGACACGGTGTTGTGTGGTAGTACTTTGCGCCGTGATCACCACTCTACCCTTTAACGCCTTTGCCGCCTCTTTTACCGCGCAGGTTTCATCGCAACAAATAGAATTAGGCAAGCCGCTGACGCTCACCCTGCGCAGTGGCACGATCACCACGCCACTGGATACACTCGCACTCAGCACCTTGCAGGATAATTTTACAGTCAAACCGCTTAGCGCTCCTGCGACCAACAAACAAACCCACCAACAGCTCTGGCAACTTCGTCTTTATGCCTATAAGCCGGGAACTATCACGATCCCATCATTATCATTTGCAGGCAATGCAAGCAAACCTATCGTGATAAATGTCACCCCGGCAATCGATGCAAAGACACAGACAGCTATTGCGCTATCCTCCGACATCACCACCACCACACCGTGGTATAAACAACAAGTGCTGGTCACCCACACCTTTACCACCGCCGCGCCGATTGTGGTGTTTGATACTCCGGAGCTCATCGCAGCAAATGCCAAGGCCATTCCGCTGTTGGTAAAACGCGAACCCGTCACGACATCAACACCTGCATTAACCCGCCATACCGTGGGCTGGGCAGTGTTTCCATTACAACACGGAAACCAAATTATTGAACTACCCGCGATTGCTTATCTGAGCGACGGCGTACGTACCCATTTGTTTTATCAGAAACCACTGTCGCTTCAGGTCAAACCACTCCCGGCGTATTTGCCTGCCACCATCGCGGTTGGCAAGTTACAGCTGACCCCGCGTTCTTATCCCGGGCGGTTTTTCTTTTCCCAGCAACTCGCCGAGGCCCAGTTGCAACTCACCGCGCAAGGCATGCTGGCGGCAGATATTCCACTATTAACGCCACAATTGCGCAGTAGTGACACCATCACCGTCCATCCGCTCACACGTCTCACGCAACAAACCGCGACGATATCAGGAATGAAAAGTGTAGCGGACTATCGCGTGCCGTTTAGTCTACGCAGCCAGGGGCTACAGCAACTACCTGTGTTGCGTGTGCAATACTTCGATCCGGACACCGGTAAGATTCATAGCGACGAGATGATGTGGCCACGACTCATGGTGATCAGTCCCTGGCTCGTTGCATTCATCGGGGTAATGACTGCGCTGTTGTTACTGCGCAGCGCAGGGTATCTCCTGAACCTGCTGCACCGCCAGTGGTATTGTCTGCAAGGTTATCGCCACGCCGTGTCACAACTTGCCACTGCAATCACACCGCAAGCCATCAAACAAGTACTCATGTCTATCGCCGTCGCGGAGCGCTGGCCCGCCAATCTCACCGTGCAACAATGGCACAACCGTTGGCAAATCCGACATACGCGCATAAACTTTAATATCACCATTGTAAATGAATTAACACTGTCGCTCTATCGCGCCAACAGTCTTGATTTATACCGAGCAAGGCAAACTATTTTAAATCTCTGCCGTTCACGCTGGCCTTACTTGTCGCATTTATTTAGTCTATCCATCCAGCCGAAAATGTTGTCCCGTTAACTACTACTGCTTTGCCATTTCGAGCAAAGCGCGACGACAGGGATGTCGGAGGTACGAGTCCACGGACGGACGAGGTAGACAACGTCTGGAACGAGTTGTCGAGAATTGCGTCGGGAACAGCAATCGAGTTGCCGGAGAAATCTTTCCATCTGCTATTGAATACGGTGTCTGACACAGCACGGATTTCTCCCTTTCGGTCGAAATGACAAGCGCTGGAGAAAATCCATGAAAGAATATAACTTCTATGTTTACATCCTTACCAACTGGAACAATGAAGTGATGTATATCGGCATGACCAACAATCT
>JANNJI010000054.1:0-1485 GCA_031405795.1 Gammaproteobacteria bacterium | reverse complement strand
TTTTTTACCGAGGAAGAAAATCAACGACGCAGCCGCGTGGCTGTTATTGGTACCACTGTGTTGCATGAATTGTTTGCCGATCAGAACCCGGTGGGGGAGATGATCAAAATTAACAAGATCAACTTTCAAGTGATCGGCATTTTGCCGGAAAAGGGCGCGACCGGTTATCGCGATCAAGATGACATCATTGTCATACCGGTGTTGACGGCCATGCATCGCTTGCTGGGAAAGGATTATGTCGATTACATTGATATTGAAGTCGCCAACGCCAATGACATTGAAGCGGTGCAAGCTGCCACCTTGAATCTGATGACGAGCCGACATAAGGTGCCGTTATCACAAACTCAGGCGGCCTTTCAAATCCGAAACATGGCGGACCTGCAGGCGGCTTTATCTGAAAGCAGTCGCACCATGGGTCTGTTGCTGGCGTCGATTGCCGCGATCTCATTGCTGGTGGGCGGGATCGGCATCATGAATATCATGTTGGTCTCTGTCACCGAACGCACACGGGAAATTGGTTTGCGCAAAGCAGTGGGGGCAAGACGCGGGGACATCCTGTTGCAGTTTCTCGCCGAGTCGGTGGTGGTCAGCGCCGTGGGCGGATTGTTTGGCATCGCGCTGGGTTGGGCAATCACCGTCATTCTCTCATCCGTTGCCGGATGGGCAACCTCGATCACGGCGTCCTCGGTTTTTCTGGCAGTATTTTTCTCCGCCTCAATTGGGATTGTGTTTGGGATTTATCCGGCGCGCAAGGCATCACGGTTACATCCGATTGAGGCGCTGCGGTATGAATGATGCCCCAACCTTATAATTCATAAAAAGATTCTTTTTCATGAAGCCCTGATATTCTAAGATATAAAAAGTAATCGCTATCTTTAATGTTGATCTTTTTGAGTTGCGTGACAGTGTCGACAATAAAACATTCGTTATCTGAGGAGCAGGCGGTGACACAGGGGGATTGCAATAAATAAGTTCAATAGTTAATTATCATGGCAGGTTAGGATTTCCATGTCTCATATCGCGCTGACGTATAGGTGAAATCTTTTGCGATGCCGCTTGTGGTGAGATCATGAGATAACCCGTCAGGTAGCTTTAAAAGTATTTCTTGAAAATAGCGAAACGGGGGTTTTCCTATAGCTTCAACGTTCAAATTGAGGGGCTGTGCGCTTTTACGCAGTCCGTCTCGAATGCAGGGCTAGGCAGTTGAACGGCTAGACCGGCCTCCCCTAGCTCCCTACGAAACTCGACTTCAAGGTCTTCGATCAACGCACTCACTTCATGTTGTCTTGAGGACCAAGCCTTAGCAGCGTCTAGAACATCTTGTTCCGAACGTTTCTCTTTGGTGTAGTAGTGATACGTGAATGCAGGATCTCTGAGTTCGCTGAGTAGCTTGTCCACTTTCTGTGCAAGGGGTTCAGATAGCCATATTTTTCGAGTATATAGGAGCCTAGACGCAGTCCCGAAGGATTCCCATGCAGCCTCGGC
>JANNJI010000053.1:0-3358 GCA_031405795.1 Gammaproteobacteria bacterium | reverse complement strand
ACCGTGTGCCAGCCACAACACGCGATCAATGCCAAATTGAAACTTAAATAACCGTTCGTAATCGGCCTTATTCATGTCAGGGTTGCGTGTTGGGCCCAGCAGGCAGCGTTCAGTTGTTAATAACGTGCCATTACCATCGGTATCGAGGCTTCCTCCTTCGAGCAGGATGGATGAATACGTCACGGACGTGTGGCCAAATGCCTGTTGCTCTTGCAGACGTTGAGTAACACGATCATCGAGTTCCGCTGCATATTTACCACCCCAACCATTAAAGCGAAAATCCACAAGTTGTAACGTACCCTGCACACGGGCAGTGAGCGGACCGTAATCGCGCACCCAGGTGTCATTGGTGGGTATACAATAAAAACGCATTGCCGCGAGATTCACACCATGCTGATGTAATACGGTTGTTACATGTTGTTGATGTGCATCGTCATAACACACCAGGAGGACTTCTTGATAATCGGTGATATGGCCAACAATTTGCGCAAATGCCGGTTCGACCTTATTCAGCTGCGCTGCCCAGTCACTGTGCCTATGCGGCCACGTCAGGATGACCGCAGATTGCGGCTCCCATTCAGCACAAAGGCGTGGGTAAGCGTGGGTAGTGGCACTAGAAGACATGACTTACTCCCATGATTTAACCATAGGCCTCAACAAGGCGTAGTGATTTGTTTAATTTAAGGGTCGTTGGTAACGGCGTGTAATGCAGTGTCATGCTCAAAATACACCGTGAAGTCTTTATAGACCCAGCTGGAAATCGGTGGTTTACCTATCGCTTCGGTCTTTTCGCGGGGCGCACCAAAACGCGCCTCCACATCCGTCTTCTTCATGCCGCGGCCGGGCATGTTTACGGTACTGGTTTTGGGCGCTTTTGGCATTTGCAGGACACCTGGCTGGTCGGGCGAGGCCGGTGTTTCTATGCGGGCCGGATCGGAGACTGGCGGGGAGGCGATGACACCGCCATCCGTTGGCACGGGCGCCGCCTCGTTTTGCGGTGTGGCCGGGCTGCCATCCGGATTTTCCGTAGCGGATTCAGTGGATTTATCGTCTGGCGGCAGGAGCGTGGAGAGATCCAGCGGTTCTGCGTGTACCATAGTTTGCAACCCGACCAAACAAACACTCAAAATCATTCCACTAACCCATTGCCGCATGATGTTTACCTCCAACCTGATGAATACCGAGATTGTTGTGAATAAAATATAGTCTGTCAACAAGTTATACGCAAAAGCTCATCTTAAAATTCATCAGAAGTTCTGTATATTTTCTGGGACAGGGCGTGTTTAAAAACTATACTGATTTGTAAGTGTGACGTGAAACTCAATATTGAGGATCCATCTCCCGCGTTACGATGAAAAATTATGGTCTATGTTGATGCTCGTTTTGCTACCCGCGAGGACGCCACACAGGAACAGGTGGAGTCGTGGTTACGCTCGTTAGGTTTTAGTCCGGATGCCCCGGAGGCGGATTTGATCCGCCGTGCCTTTCTACTCGCCAACCAAGCCCACGGCGAGCAACAGCGTGCCTCAGGAGAGCCGTATATAACCCACGCTTTGGCGGTTGCCGAAATTCTGGTGCAGTTACGTCTCGATCCCGAGGCCATCGCTGCGGCTATTTTGCACGATGTCGTCGAAGATACCACGATCAAACTCGCCGATATTGAACAGTTGTTCGGTCCGTCGGTTGCCCGTCTGGTCAGCGGGGTGACAAAAATGGCGTACATCGAGCAAAAAGACTTGGCGGAAAAGGGCACGAAGGAACATATGCGTGTCGAAAGCCTGCGCAAGTTGTTATTGTCGATGGCAGAGGATGTGCGCGTCGTATTGATTAAACTGGCTGATCGCCTGCACAACATGCGTACCCTCAAGCATTTGCCCGAAGAAAAACAACGCCGCATCGCCAAAGAAACCATGGATATCTATGCGCCATTAGCCAATCGCCTGGGTATTTGGCATATCAAATGGGAATTAGAGGATTTGTCGTTTCGTTATATCGATCCCATCAACTATAAAAAGGTTGCCGTGTTTTTAGACGAACGACGGGTTGATCGTGAACTTTACATTGCCAATGTAATCCAGGTCGTGCGTGCGGAATTATACAAGGCAGGATTAGAAGCAGAGGTTACCGGTCGGTCCAAACACATCTACAGTATCTGGCGCAAGATGCAGCGCAAGGGAGTCAGTTTTCATGCATTGAATGATGTCCGTGCGATTCGTATCCTGGTCTCACGTACACAAGACTGTTATGCCGCGTTAGGTGTGGTGCATACCTTGTGGCGGCACATCCCCAAAGAATTCGATGATTACATTGCCACCCCCAAAGAAAATATGTATCAGTCGATCCATAGCGCGGTGATTGGACCCGAAGGAAAAAACCTTGAGGTGCAAATACGCACTCAGGAAATGCATAAACACGCCGAACTGGGCGTGGCGGCGCATTGGACCTACAAAGAAGGCAAACGTCACGATGTCGGTTACGAACAGAAAATTACCTGGTTGCGGCAATTATTGGAATGGAAAGATGAATCAGTAGACGCGGGCGATTTTATTGATCGTTTCAAGTCGGAAGTCTTTCAGGATCGTGTTTATGTCATCACGCCGCAAGGTGATATTTTTGATTTACCGCAAGGTGCAACCCCGCTGGATTTTGCCTATCACGTACATACCGATGTCGGGCATCGTTGCCGTGGAGCACGCATCAATGGACGGATTGTGCCGCTCACCTATGAATTAAAAAATGGCGAGCAAGTGGAGATTCTGACCACGCGTGTTGGCCAGCCTAGCCGCGACTGGTTGAATCCGTTGTTAGGCTATCTCAAAACCTCGCGTGCTCGTTCCAAAGTCCGTTCCTGGTTTAAACAACAAAATCATGGCCTCAATGTTGAAGAAGGTCGTGCCGCACTGGAAAAAGATTTACGCCGGTTAGGGATGCAAGGGATCAATCAAACAACCCTGGCCACAGAGCTCAAGTTTGCCAATGTTGATGATTTTTATGCCGCTTACGGACGTGGAGATATTAGCGCTAATCAAATAGCCGCAACCGGCTGCCGAGCCATACCCCGCCGATGGAAAGCGGCACGCACATCGCCGTCAGCATCAACACCTCGCGCGTGATGAACCCTTGCGCGCCATAAATGCCCGCCGAAATCGCATCGATGACAAAGAAATAACAGATCACGGTCGCGCGCAACGCCGCCGACCCGTCGTCGCCCGCCAGATAATAGAGCACGATCGGCGGCCCGCCCACGCCCGACGCGCCGTTCGCAACCCCCGACAGCCGCGCACCCTGTCGAGTCACGTCGAGCGCTGTCTCAACGGCGTCGCGATACGCCTCGGTGCCGTACGTCGCCAGGCTGAAC
>JANNJI010000052.1:0-2017 GCA_031405795.1 Gammaproteobacteria bacterium | reverse complement strand
AACAACAACGCGCTCACTGAGGAATCCACACCACCGGACATGCCGACAATGATGTTGGCGTTGGGTTTGAGGTGTTGTTCAAACATTCGCGGGATTAGACAACTTCGGTGATCAGATTGAGATCGTAGCGCTGACCTGCCTGGTAATCGGCAATACAACGTAACACCAGCGGGCTGCGTAGTGGAACAGTGGTACGGTTGAGTTCATCCAGCGTAAACCAGCTGGCGCGAACAATGCCTTCATCCAAACGTCGTTGTGGATCGTGTTCGAGCAGCGTACCGGTATAACAGAACCGCACGTAGGTGATATCCGCCTTGTGATTGCGCCAACGATAGATACCGGTTAAATGCGTTGGTGCAAACGTCCACGCGGTTTCTTCGAGGGTTTCGCGCACCACCGCATCGACCAAGGTTTCATTGAGCTCCAGATGACCGGCGGGTTGATTGAGCACATGGCGGTGATTGATTTGTTCTTCGACCAGCAGGAATTTGCCATCACGTTCCAGTACCGACGCCACCGTGACGCGGGGTGGGGAACTCTTGCGGTTATTTTTTTCCATTAGGTCGTTGCCGGGTAAAGGTATCAGGGCGCGATTTTGCCACAGTTGCACGGCTGATACGCAGTGTTAACTCAGCAGGCACCGCCAATTCCCGCCATTGTCCCGGTGGCAAGCCGTCTAAGGACCAGGGGCCAATTTGTGCGCGGATCAAACGCAGGGTCGGCAAACCCACGGCGGCGGTCATGCGCCGCACCTGACGATTACGGCCCTCAGTGATCGTCAATAACAACCATACCGTAGGAATGTGTTGGCGGGTTCGGATGGGTGGGTTGCGTTCCCAGACGGCAGGCGCATTAATTAACTGCACACTTGCCGGTCGGGTTCGTCCGTCTTTGAGTACCACGCCGTCGCACAAGGTTTTTAATGCATCCGCGGTCGGGACGCCTTCCACTTGTACCCAATAGGATTTGGGCATTTTCTTTTCCGGTTCGGTAATGAGATGCTGTAAAGGGCCGCTGTCGGTTAATAATAATAATCCTTCGCTGTCCTTATCTAACCGGCCTGCCGGATAGATGTTTGGCAGGGTGACAAAATCTGCCAAGGTGGGATCGTCATCATGCGGCCGGAACTGGCAGACCACACCATAGGGTTTATTGAAAGCCAGGAGTTTCATATCATCAACCGTAACTGCAATTTTCCAGGTGAGCGCATGCCGTACTTTAAAACGTCGTTATAGTACTAAAATTGTCAACAAATTGTCCGACAATGTCTCCTAATCAATGATCGGCGTTGTTTCTGCTAGAATCACTCGTATCGTCCGACCCTCAACCAAAGAACCCAACCAACAATGAATTATCAAAAAATCATCGTACCCAAAGATGGCAAGGCCATTACCGTGAACAAGGATCTGTCACTGAATGTGCCGGACAATCCAATTATCCCGTTTATTGAGGGGGATGGAACCGGGGCAGACATTACCCCGGTGATGATCAAGGTCACGGATGCCGCCGTGCAGAAGGCCTATAAAGGCAAACGTCGTATTCACTGGATGGAGGTGTTTGCCGGTGAAAAGTCAACGAAGGTGTATGGTGAGAACGTTTGGTTACCCGACGAAACCATGGATGCAGTGAAACGGTTTCTGGTCTCGATCAAAGGCCCCTTAACAACACCCGTGGGCGGCGGCATACGTTCATTGAATGTGACCTTACGCCAAACGCTGGATCTCTACGTGTGCCTACGGCCAGTGCGCTACTACACCGGTACACCCAGCCCGGTGAAAAACCCCGAAAAAACCAACATGGTGATCTTCCGTGAAAATTCCGAAGACATCTATGCCGGGATTGAGTGGGCAGCGGGGACGCCGGAGGTTAAAAAATTGATTACCTTTTTACAAAAAGAAATGGGGGTCAAAAAAATTCGTTTCCCAGAGACCTCCGGTATTGGGATTAAACCCGTCTCCGCCGAAGGCACGCAACGCTTGGTGCGGCGTGCCATTCAATACGCCATCGACAACAATCA
>JANNJI010000051.1:0-1581 GCA_031405795.1 Gammaproteobacteria bacterium | reverse complement strand
GTGAGCATGTACGGTAATACCGCCGGGAATAAAATTTTGGTGAACACCTTCCATTCGGAAAGACGTAACACCCGCGCCACGTTGAGATAATCCTGTGGTACACGTGTTACTCCCACCGCAGTGTTAATGATCATCGGCCAGATACTGGAGATGAAGATCACCCAGATTGCCGCTGGCTGCGCCTCTTTGAAAACGAATAGACCAATGGGCAACCAGGCCAGCGGTGACACGGGACGAAGCAGACTAATGATCGGTGCAACCATGCGACTGAGGAAGGTGAATCGTCCAATCAAAAATCCCATCGGTATACCGAGCAACGCGGCTAAGCCAAACCCCATGCCGACCCGTGCCAGTGAGTGCAACACATTCCAACCGATACCTTGATCATTCGGACCCTTGACATAAAACGGGTGCGCGAATAATTCTGTTGCCGATGCCCAGGTTTTGATCGGCCCAGGCAAGCCGCTGATGACGGATATCTGCGCCCATAGCAATACGAACAACAGCAAGCCAAGCGCGGGCGGTACAACCCAACTTATTCCTGATCGCAGCGCCCGTGTCACGGGTGACGCAAGCGGGGGTAACACGTTTAGCTTCGTTGCGGTTGCTTTAGGCGGTGAATCCTGCGTCACTGTTGGAATCTCCGTGTCCATCTGCTGCATCGGTATCGCTTTTATTTTTACCACTGACATGGCCTACGCTCCTTCACTTATACTTTGATCTTAAAACTATTGGCATAAGTAGTAGGATTCTTGCCATCCCATACCACTCCATCCATTAATTTTGATGTTCGCATCGGCGCAGGTATCGGTACCTTTACCTGTGCAGCCGCTTGTTTGTAAATCTCAATTTGATTCACCTGTTTGGCAATGGCGAGATAATCCGGTTCTTCTTTGAGTAAACCCCAACGGCGATGTTGTGTCAGAAACCACATGCCATCCGACAGATAAGGGAAATTCACCAGGCCGTCGTTATAAAACTTCATGTAGTTGGCATCTTTCCACTTTTTACCGATACCATTGTCGTATTCGCCAAGCATGCGGCCTTCGATCACATCGGCCTCGGTGTTGACGTAGGATTTGGCGGCGATAATACCGGCCACCTTACTGCGATTGGTCATGGTGTCGATGTATTTAGAGGCATCGAGGATCGCGGCTACCATCGCGCGCGCGGTGTTCGGGTACTTCTGCACGAATTCCAAGGTGGTGCCCAGTACTTTTTCCGGATGATCCTTCCAGATATCCTGCGTCGTTGCCGCGGTGAAACCAATCTTGTCGTGAATAGCACGCGCATTCCACGGCTCGCCGACACAGTAACCGTCCATGTTACCAACGCGCATGTTTGCCACCATTTGCGGTGGTGGCACGGTGATTGTCTTGACGTCGGTGAAGGGATTAATACCGTGCGCTGCCAGCCAGTAATAAATCCACATCGCGTGTGTACCGGTTGGAAAGGTGTGCGCGAAGGTGTATTCACGTTTTTCCTTGTCAATGAGCGCCTTGAGTGAGGTACCGTCGGTCACGCCCTTGGCATTGAGTTGGTTCGAGATCGTGATCGCCTGGCCGTTATGATTCAGATTCA
>JANNJI010000050.1:0-6124 GCA_031405795.1 Gammaproteobacteria bacterium | reverse complement strand
TGGAGAAAATAAAATTGATAAAGTACCCAATGCGTTTATGATGAAACGAGTTATCGATAGAAAGGGGGCGGATAAAATATAGTGCCTGTGCAATTTGAATATGTTTATAGATCATGGCGTGTTTCAGCCAATCAAATATTGAATCAGGAAACGCTTCATCTGTATGTGAATGACAGAATTGGCCCATGTCATGTAATAGTGTGGTGATTTCATCAGCAGTGAACTGGTGCTCGACGAAATCGAGAACAAAACGTAAGTTAGCGTTATCGATGGTGGCCAGTGTGTTACTGTTGATCAACTTACGCTTGTGTAGCGCGGTGATGGAAAAATTATTTAATTCAGGATCAGCAAGCGCAGCAACAAGTTGTACTGTTGTTGCATTTGCCTGCCAGTGGGCGAGCGCCCCCTCATGGAAAAACAGATCAAGCCTGTGTCGTTGCGCGTCATCAGAGGGTAAGATTTCATAGGTCAAGGCATACGGCGAAGTCAGTGCAGTTGTTTTGCCGGGAGGGCTTGCCTCAGCAGCGGTGTTGTCGTCATCCCACTGTGAAGGGATAACATCAAAAATACGCAGCACATTGGTGGCTAGAATAACCGGCTGGCCAATCTGTACCGTTGAAAAACGTACTGAGTGACGCAGGAATCGGATGGGGCGTTTGCCCATAAGGCACCAGTCGATTTTCTGGATATTAAACGTATGGGCTTGATCCTGCGCGATAAGCGCGGTGTCACCGGGTGCCCGCAAGGGCAGAGTAGCGCCCCACATAGCAGATACAGACAGCGTGATCTGATGTTGTGAGAGATCACTTGAGATCACAGTGCCTGCCACGGCAAAGCCAAAATCCGCCAATTGCTGCAGTGATACAATATCAGGTTTGCAATAATAGGTTGACATCGTGGGTTTTAGTAAAGGGTGACATTATTGTCGCGATAAATGCTGACACCAAAACAGGTCGAAGGCAAGCGCTAACAGTCATGCCATTTATATAAATATCTCAGCGCTCCGGGGTAAACCACCATGGTAAGAATGCCAGGAAGACGGCTATTTCAACGCTGGCTAAAATCTATGTTATTTCTGAACGGTTCTATGAGTGTATATAGACCATTATTTCCTGTTAGTGTGACTAACGTAGTATTTCTGCTATTCACTATCGTATCAGACCTCCGCAATTTGCTACACTGACGCCTCACTTAAAACCAACACCACCCTACAGGTAAATCTTCCTCGCATGAATATTGCAACGCGTATTGCCCAGGAACTTGCTATAAATCCCGCCCAAGTGGAAGCAACGATTAAATTGCTCGATGAAGGCGCAACCGTGCCGTTTATTGCGCGTTATCGCAAGGAGGCCACCGCCGGCCTGGATGATACCCAGTTGCGCAATTTACAGGAACGCCTGATCTATTTGCGTGAGCTGGAAGAGCGACGGGCGACGATTATCAAGTCGGTGGACGAACAAGGCAAACTCAGTGATGAATTAAAAAAACAGTTGCTGGCAGCCGACACCAAGACACGTCTGGAAGACTTGTATGCACCGTATAAACCCAAGCGCCGTACCAAGGCGCAGATTGCGCGTGAGGCTGGGATTGAACCGTTGCTGGATGCGGTACTCGCTGATCCAACACAGTCGCCGGAGCAACTGGCGGCAGGTTATCTCAACCCAGAGGCAGGCTTTGCGGATGTGGCGGCCGTGCTCGATGGTGCCCGCCAGATTTTTATGGAGCGTGCCGCCGAAGCCGCCGATCTCGTCGGCAAGCTGCGTGACTATGTGTGGGAGCAGGCGTATCTGACTTCACAGGTTGTCGACGGACAGCAACAAAGCGGCAGTAAATTCGCCGATTATTTTGACTATCGTGAACCGTTAAAACAAGTGCCATCCCATCGCGCCTTGGCGGTGTTGCGTGCGCGGACGGAAGGTGTATTGCGCGTGCAGATCAAAACGCCGCAACAGGATGATCTGGATAATGTTGCCAGCATGGGAGTGTGCGATGGGATGGTGGCGATACATTACCAACTCAAACAACAACAGCGTGCTGCGGATAACTGGTTGTTAGAGAGTGCCCGCTGGGCATGGCGGGTGAAGGTGTCGCTGCAAATTGAAACCGAATTGTATATGCGTTTACGTGAAGCCGCTGAAAACGAGGCCATCCGAGTATTTGGTGAGAATCTGCGGGATTTATTATTAGCTGCACCGGCGGGCACGCGTGTGACCATGGGCCTGGATCCTGGTTTGCGCAGCGGAGTAAAAGTGGTGGTGCTGGATAAAACCGGCAAGTTGCTGGAGTACACGACGATCTATCCTCATGCACCGAAAAATCAATGGAATGAAGCGCTGATTGAGTTGGCGAAGCTTGCGCAAAAACATGCCGTGGACTTGATCAGCATTGGCAATGGCACGGCCTCGCGCGAAACCGATAAGTTGGTGAAGGAATTAATTCAAAAACTTCCGCAGTTGCGCCTGACCAGTCTGGTGGTGAGTGAGGCGGGTGCCTCAGTGTATTCAGCCTCGGCGCTTGCCGCAAAAGAATTTCCCGATCTGGATGTTACCTTGCGTGGCGCGGTATCGATTGCACGGCGCTTGCAAGACCCGCTGGCTGAATTGGTAAAGATTGAACCCAAGGCCATTGGCGTTGGCCAATACCAGCATGATGTTAACCAATACCAGTTGGCGCGCAAACTCGATGCGGTGCTGGAAGATTGCGTCAATGCCGTTGGCGTGGAAGTGAATACCGCGTCAGTGCCGTTGTTGGCAAAAGTCGCGGGACTCAGCGACACACTGGCGACAAATATCGTCGCATTTCGTGAACAACACGGGATGTTTAAAAACCGGCAGCACATTCTCGATGTGCCCCGGGTCGGTCCCAAGGCATTTGAACAGGCGGCAGGCTTCCTGCGTATTCGCAATGGCAGCAATCCATTGGATGCCTCAGCGGTGCATCCCGAGGCGTATCCGGTGGTGGAACGTATCCTGGCGAGCCATCAGAAGTCCATTAATGACGTGATCGGTGATCGTAAATTTTTAAGCAGCTTGATTGCGAAAGATTATACCGACGCTAAAATAGGTGAATTTACGGTACGTGACATTATTAACGAGCTGGAAAAACCCGGCCGCGATCCGCGCCCGGAATTCAAGACTGCGACCTTTCAGGAAGGGGTTGAAACACTAAAAGATTTAACACCGGGCATGATCCTCGAAGGGGTGATTACCAACGTGACCAATTTTGGCGCGTTTGTGGATATTGGTGTGCATCAGGATGGGCTGGTACATATCTCGGCGTTATCCACCACGTTTGTGCGCGATCCGCGTGAGGTGGTAAAAGCCGGTGACGTTGTCAAAGTGAAGGTGATGGAAGTGGATATCGAACGCAAACGCGTTGGCTTGTCCATGCGGTTGGGTGATGAGCCCGGTAAGGATCAAGCCAAGCCAAAAACCGACCGCAGCAGCAAACAACAAACCAGAGATAAGCCCGCCGCAAAAGTGGAAATAAAAAATTCCGCGATGGCAGATGCCTTTGCCAAGTTAAAACGCTAACGCTGTAAAAGCGGTTAACATCACTAATAACTATTCCTGGAATGGTGTCTACTTAATTCTTTAGAGCCCACCTTGGGTGAGTTTGGTGGGGTCGAGCAAGGTTTTAAGTTCGGCTTCAGACAAATCCGTTTCTTCTTTGGCGACATCAAGAATCGGGCGTCCCTGGGCATAGGCCTTTTTTGCGATGGCGGCGCCTTTTTCATAACCGATGACACGGTTGAGGGCAGTGACCAGGATCGGATTTTTGTCGAGGGTTTGTTGAATGTGCTGTGTGTTAACTTTGAATCCGGCGATAGCTTTATCCGCCAACACGCGCGCGGCATTGTTGAGCAGTTCAATACTTTGCAGCAGGTTATAGGCAATCAACGGCAACATCACGTTCAATTGAAAATTACCGGATTGGCCGGCAAGGGTAATGGTGACGTCATTACCGATCACTTGTGCACAGACCATCGCAACCGATTCGGGAATCACGGGATTGACCTTGCCCGGCATGATCGAACTGCCGGGTTGTAATCCGGGTAAGGCAATTTCACCTAAACCAGCGAGCGGCCCGGAGTTCATCCAGCGCAAATCATTCGCTATCTTTGTCATGCTGACGGCGAGGGTTTTTAGGTGGCTACTCATTTCCACGGCGGTGTCCTGGCAGGCCAGCCCGACAAAGACATTTTCCATTTGCATAAAGGCAAAGCCGGTACGCGCCTTGAGGGCGGCCGCGACTTTTTTACCAAATTCAGGATGGGCATTGATGCCGGTACCCACCGCCGTGCCGCCTTGTGGCAATGCACGCAGACGGGTGAGCGAGGCCTGGATGCGATACATGTTGTGGCGAATTTGGGTGGACCAGGTTGCGAGTTCCTGGCCAAAGGTAACCGGCATGGCATCCATCAAATGTGTCCGGCCGGTTTTCACCACCTGTTGCAATTCGATGGCGCGTTTATCAATGAGGATCGACAGATGATTGAGTGAGGGTAATAATTTTTCCTCAATCTCCAGACAGGCACTGACATGGATCGCCGTGGGGATCACGTCATTGGAACTTTGACTCATGTTGACGTGATCATTGGGGTGAACCTTGCTGCCTAATTGTTTACTTGCCAAATGGGCGATGACTTCATTGGCGTTCATATTGCTGCTGGTGGCTGAGCCGGTTTGAAACACATCGACGGGAAATTGATCGTGATGCAGGCCGTTGACGATCTCCTCTGCGCCGTGCTGGATGCTGGCGGCAATTTTTTCGTCGAGCAAACCCAATTGATGATTAGCGGTGGCGCAGGCGGACTTGATCAGTCCCAATGCACGAATAAAGGCATGTGGCATGGGTAAACCGCTGATGGGAAAATTATCGACGGCACGTTGTGTCTGTGCGCCATACATGGCGTCAATGGGCACCTTGAGTTCACCCATGCTGTCACGTTCCAGACGAAATTTTTTGTCACTCATCGTTAGTCTTCCCAGTTAGTTGAGGTTAAATTTTTTAACCTTCCAGTTTTTAATCGTTTCTTCAATGACGCGCCATACATCGTCTTCTTCTTTTTCCAGAACAATCATTTTATCGAGAATAATGACTTTGCGTTTGTTATTCAGCAGGTTTTCCCGTGCGCTAAAGGTGATGCGGCGCGGCATGCTGGTAATAATCTTCTGGATTGTGTAGTTGATTGACAGCAATTCACCGGTTTTTAATTCCAGCTTACGGCGTTCGCGCCATTCATCATAGAAGATCACGGCCTTACTCGGCATACCAAAGACTTGTACCTCAGAGGAGACCAGTTGCATGTGCGCATCGATGTCACGCTGTTTTATCGTTTCGGCAATCTGATGCGTCCAGGTCTCGACGATACGCTGCGGGGTGTTGTCATTATTGGTCTGGTTCATGGGGACTCGGGGTACTGGGGCCTGACTATATTAGATCGACTGGGCGCGATAATCATTTAATTCATGTCAGTTGCACAGGATGTTGTCTGGCATAACTTCAACTGGTTGTTTTATTAAGAGTTTTAGATATCGGAGAGTGTCTGAGTATGGGGAATTCCTTGATTTTAAGTAAAAAAAAGTCGATCATACGCGCCTTTCGAGTAGGCAATGACCGTTTTTCAGCCACTCCATAATTATGCACAACGATAAGGGCCCGACATGAACAACGCAGATAAAAAACGCTTGTTGCGCGAGATGATTTTCTTTCGCCGTTTTGAAGATCGTACCTTCGAGGCGTACATGGAACGCAAAGTGGGCGGATTTTTACATCTGTATTCAGGTCAGGAAGCCGTGGCCACCGGTGTATTGGAAGAGGCACGTGTCGGGATAGGCACCAAAGGGGATTATGTCATCACGGGTTATCGTGATCATGTCCATGCCATGAAGGCTGGCGCCCCGCCGCGCGAAGTGATGGCGGAGTTATACGGTAAAGAAACCGGATCTTCACGTGGCCGTGGCGGTTCGATGCATATTTTTGATCCTACCGCCAATTTCATGGGCGGTTACGCACTGGTCGGCCAACCGTTTCCGTTGGCGGCCGGTTTGGTGACGAAAGAAACCGACGCACAGGGCAATGAGACGACATTCGGCCACGACTCAAACGGCAATCGAAACAC
>JANNJI010000049.1:0-1495 GCA_031405795.1 Gammaproteobacteria bacterium | reverse complement strand
CATTTTCCGGGTTTGCGCAAGCTTGTACTACATCAGTTTGATGGTGTATTTATTTATATATAAATACTAAAGTAGTCAACAAAAATAATATTAATCTTCATTGTTTAAGTTAAATTGCGCCGCCGAATACGAAAATCCCCCTCGGCAACTCGATTGCTGTTCCCGACGCAATTCTACCTCCTCCCTCCCTGGAGTCGTGCTCCTGCGTTGCTCTACCTTCGCCCATCCATGGGCTCGTTAGTTCCCCTTTTTCAAAGGGGGAGATGTTGGTTGATTAACTACCCCTGCGAATTGTTCAGAGGCATGTATGTATTTCCTCAGCCAATTGCTCGGTTGTTTGTTGCTAATACAATCTATAGCGTTTATTCAAGCTTGGCGGTCTTGATGTGTGCTTGCAATTTTTCAAGCAGTTTTTCCGGTGGGTAGTAGCCTTCCATCACGCTACCGTCTTCCAGGATCATCGACGGTGTACCCTGTACGCCAATCGACACGCCGAAATTGAATTGATCGGCAACCGGATTCTCACACTTGGCTTCTGCAATGGTCTTTCCTGCATTGGCTTCATCGTACGCTTTTTTTCTGTCCTTGGCGCACCAGACATTCACCGCCTTCTGATAAGAAGGTGACAGCACACCGGCGCGGGGAAAGGCAACATAGCGAACTTCAATGCCAAGCTCGTTGTATTTGCTCATTTCAGTATGGAGCTTTTGGCAATAACCGCAATCCAGATCAGTCATGACGGTCACGCTATAACGTTTGTCTTTTTTCGGCGTATAGACAATCATCGACTTTTCACCCATCTTGTCCAGCAACTGCTTGCGTGACTTGCCCCGGGTTTTTTCGGTCAGGTTGGTACCAGTGTCGGCCTCCAGAATATCGGCGTACACCAGGTAATTCAGGTCTTTGCTGACATACACTACGTTCGGCGGGATACTCACGGCATACAAGCCACTGACAGGTGCGTCAGCGACGCTCATGTTTTTCAGATCGGCCCCCTTGGCTTGTTTGGCAATCAACTGCCGGATTTTTTCCGTGGTCGCCGCGTCGATCTCTGCGGCGAAAGAGGACGTCGCCGTGAAGATACAAGTGATAAGTAACAGGGTGGATGTCAGTTTTGGCGTGGCCATGGGTTTAATACTCTTGGGTTAATGTGAATGGTGAAATGACGGAATAATCAGATATCCTTGACGATGGACACGGTCTTGGCAAGATGGGTGCTGCAATCGGTTTCATCCAGCGTGAACTCAATCCTGGTTTTGTCACCCTTTTCATCCGTGATAAACCGGTGGTCCTTAACCAGAGATGCCGACTTGATCGCAGCAGAGGCTGGATTTGACTTGGCGCAGACATCGTCGTTTTTGTAATAACGTGCTGCGAGCAGCCGTTGCACGCTGGTGGTGTATTCATCACCATTGTGCTGTAATTTAATTAAACGGTAAGACTCATCCGTGATCTCGTGGGTTTTGCTGCGGCCTTTAAGCAACATCAGGTAATT
>JANNJI010000048.1:0-6285 GCA_031405795.1 Gammaproteobacteria bacterium | reverse complement strand
CCGGTTTATTCACGCCGATCCGCGATCTCTTTGCCGGTACCCAAGAGGCACGTGTACGTGGTTATGGCCCGGGGCGCTTCAGCTTTAATGTCAAAGGTGGCCGTTGTGAGGCCTGTGAAGGTGATGGTGTCATCAAGGTCGAAATGCATTTTCTCCCGGATATCTATGTGCCCTGTGATATCTGTAAGGGTAAACGCTATAACCGTGAAACCCTGGAGATTCGCTACAAGGCAAAAAATATTTACGAAGTGTTAGGCATGACGGTCGAAGATGCCTGTGCGTTCTTCAGCGCGGTCCCCACGATTCATCGTAAACTAAAGACGCTCATGGATGTGGGCCTGAGTTATATCCAATTGGGGCAGAATGCAACTACCTTATCGGGTGGTGAGGCGCAGCGGGTTAAACTCTCACGCGAATTATCCAAACGCGATACCGGCCGCACCTTGTATATTCTCGACGAACCCACCACCGGTTTACATTTCCACGACATCAATCAATTATTGCAAGTCTTATTGCGCCTGCGTGACCACGGCAACACCATTGTGATTATCGAGCATAACCTGGATGTGATTAAATCCGCCGATTGGATCATTGACCTGGGCCCGGAGGGCGGTAACAAAGGCGGCACAATCGTCGCCATCGGTACACCCGAAACCCTGAGCAAACACCGCGACTCCTACACAGGCCAATATTTACAACCGGTGCTCAAGCGTGGGCGAAGCAACGCTGAGGGCTGATATCCTCTTCAATAAAAACAAAAGGGCCATCTGGCCCTTTTGTCATAGTATGCTGTTACAAATAATTAAAAGCGCATCCCCGCCACAATACCAAAACTGTCGCCGTTGAATGTTGCTTTTCTAACAGTCGCCGATGGTATGGATTCATAATCGATAAAAGTCACTCTCGCGCCCAAGTAAATAATACCAAGGTTACGATCAATCTCAAGCAGCAGCCCTAAGGCATCATCAAACTCCGCTCTCAAGCCTGTCCCTACCCCATTCTCTTCATATTTGGGATTGAGATGATAAGTGATACCACCGCCCAGCTTCCAATCGCCAACGTTATACAAAAACAAAACATCAATGGGATAACGTGTAAAGGATATATCGCCGTTACTTGCTGTTGCCTCATCAGTCTTAATGCCGATTGTTACCCGGCTTTCAATATCCGGTGCCAGGTCAAAACCCGCCCCGATACCAAAAGAAAACAAGGCCCCCGCGTCAATTGACGTTGTACTTCCGTTGGTATAAGGAACTCTTGCTAACTCGTCACCGCCAAAATGTAAGCCCCCTTCCAACACTAATCCGGATGCACTTGCCGATGTATTTACCGCAAGTAAGCCGACTCCAACGACGGCCACAAATAAGGATTTTACTGTTTTCATATACCTCTCCAGAATTAATTTACTGTTGTGGATTCTGGCTGATCTCACTTAACGGTAACTGAATACCATGGAGCTAGGCATTCAATACCGTCACCGCCTGGCCAATTGTACAAGCTAATTGCTGCTGAAAGTTACCCTGGTTAATTGCCAATTCCACTAAGCCGATGGAATTGATATACCAAAGTCCTTGTCCGGCCGGAACCGCCGCAAAGGTCCGTGCGTAATAAAACACGTGTTGGGCAATAACCAGATGGCAGGCTTGGTTGATCGATGCGCCACGTAAGCCTGTCATGCAATTACCGTAATGATCGATATAAATAATTTCTGCCACATCAACCGACCCAGCATACGCCGACAGTGTCATAAGCGGTTGCGCCAATGTCTCGACTGCCACACCTTGCGCCAGCATTGCCGCAATCGGCGCAAATAAATCACGGCCGTGAAAACTGGCGGATAATGCCGGTGGTTGCCAGTGTATTTCCCAAACTCGGCATTCTTTCGCCGCTTGCGCAACCACTTTGAATAAGCCGTTGTCTGGCCCAACAAACCTTTGTCCGGCGGCCTGCACGATCACCGGCCGACGAGCCTGGTGACCAACACCGGGATCAACCACGCCCACAAAAATGGTTCCCGTTTCAAACTGTCGGCATAATGCATTCAGCAGATAGGCACTGGCCTGCGGATTAAACATTGGTGCGTCATGTAATAAATCAATTACCGTGATTCCTGCGGCAACACGTTGCAATGCCGCCTTGAGTTGCCCGACATAGGGTCCTTGCCAGCCAAAATCAGTAAATAAGGCAATCACGATGGGATCAGTCGTACCCACATTATTAACGGTAAATAATTTTTACAAATGAAAAGGCCGGGATACACCCGGCCTTGCAAACAAACAGTTAATCGACAAACACAACTTAAGCGTTATCTTTTCCTGATGCTTCCTGGGTTTCCACCGGTGCCGGGCGATCAACCAACTCAACCACTGCCATCGGTGCCTTGTCGCCGGTGCGATAACCGCATTTGAGGATACGTAAGTACCCGCCTGGGCGGGTGTTATAGCGAGGACCAAGTTCAGTAAACAATTTGGTCACGGCGTCACGATCACGTAAGCGGGCGAAGGCCAGCCGACGGTTGGCAAGATTGTCGTGTTTCGCCAGCGTAATTAATGGTTCTGCAACGCGACGTAATTCTTTCGCCTTGGGTACCGTTGTTTTTATTAACTCTTCAGCAAACAGCGACGTCGCCATGTTACGAAACATAGCGCGGCGATGACTACTATTACGATTCAGTTTACGGCCACTTTGACGATGACGCATTACAGTTTCCTCATTAAGTATCAGGTAATGGACGACGTATCGCCAATCCTATCTTTCAATCCAGGTGGTGGCCAGTTTTCCAGGCGCATCCCCAAAGACAAACTACGCGAGGCGAGTACATCTTTGATTTCTGTCAGTGATTTCTTGCCAAGGTTAGGTGTCTTGAGCAATTCCACTTCGGTACGCTGGATCAGGTCACCAATAAAATAGATTTGTTCCGCTTTAAGACAATTGGCAGAACGCACCGTTAATTCCAGATCATCCACGGGACGTAACAGTATCGGATCAATTTCAGGTTCCGCTGCCTTGACCTTTTCTTCACGTGCGCCTGACAAGTCAACAAAGGCAGACAACTGATCCTGCATGATTGTCGCTGCACGCCGGATTGCACCTTCTGGATCAATTGTTCCATTGGTTTCGAGATCAATAATCAGCTTATCCAAATCTGTACGTTGTTCAACACGGGCATTATCAACGACATACGCAATTCGTCGAACCGGGCTGAAGCTGGCGTCAATTTGCAGGCGACCAATGGGTCGATCCGTTTCTTCACCGGCATTGCGGACGCTGACGGGTTGATAACCGCGCCCACGCAATACCTTCAGCGTCATATTCAGTGCCCCTGCCTCGGTGAGGTGGGCGATAATGTGATGCGGATTGACGATTTGTATGTTATGGCCGGTGGCAATATCACCTGCCGTCACTGCACCTGCGCCTTTTTTGTTTAAGGTCATGGTCGCTTCATTTACACCTTCCATCAGGATCGATACACCCTTGAGGTTCAACAGGATTTCAACTACATCTTCCTGTACACCCGCAATGGTCGTGTACTCGTGCAACACGCCTTCGATCTCAGCCTCAATGATGGCGGCGCCATCCATTGAGGAAAGAAGGATACGACGCAGGGTATTACCCAATGTATGTCCAAAACCGCGCTCTAGCGGCTCGAGAGTAACACGCGCATGCGTATCGCTGATTCTTTGGACGTCAACAATACGTGGTTTCAAAAATTCGGCAATGGTGCCCTGCATGAAACGCCCTCTTGTGTCCTGGAAATGGTTAATTAATACCGCTTATTCAAACGTATTACTTGGAGTACAACTCAACTACCAAGTGTTCATTGATATCGGCTGGCAAATCGCTACGTTCCGGCAACGATTTAAACACACCTTCCAATTTTTTAAAGTCTACGTCGAGCCAATCCGCAATACCACGTTGCTCAGCACCCTGGGTTGCGCCCTGAATACGTAGCTGGGTAGCCGCATGGTTTGCCACTTTAATGACATCACCTGGCTGCACTTGCAACGAGGGAATATTCACCCGTTGGCCGTTGACGGTAATTGCCTTGTGCCGTACCAGTTGCCGCGCCTCAGAACGCGAAGCACCAAAACCCATACGGTAGACAACGTTATCAAGACGCGCCTCCAGTAATTGCAGCAAGCGCTCACCCGTCGAACCTTTACGACGTGCTGCCTCCGAATAATAATTGCGGAACTGCCCTTCTAATACACCATAGGTGCGGCGCAGCTGTTGCTTTTCGCGCAACTGCGTACCATAGTCAGAGAGACGTCCTTTCTTGGCGCCATGTTGGCCCGGTGGATTGGGACGCTTCTCAACGGCACATTTGCTGCCATAACATTTTTCGCCCTTCAAAAACAACTTTTCACCTTCACGGCGACACAGGCGACACTTAGGTCCAATATATCTAGCCAAGCCACATCCTCCAGTTTATACGCGACGTCGTTTCGGTGGCCGACATCCGTTGTGCGGAATCGGCGTGACGTCAGAAATATTGGTAATACGAAAACCACGGGCATGCAGGGCGCGAACAGCGGACTCACGACCTGGTCCAGGACCCTTCACACACACTTCTAAATTCTTCATGCCGTACTCTTGCGCCTTTTCAGCCACCTTTTCCGCAGCAACCTGTGCTGCAAACGGGGTGCTTTTGCGAGAGCCGCGAAACCCGGAACCGCCGGATGTCGCCCAACATAGCGTGTTACCCTGGCGATCAGTGATCGTCACGATGGTGTTATTAAAGGAAGCGTAAATAAAGGCAATGCCATCAGAGACATCGCGTTTAACCTTCTTACGAGGACGCTGTTGGCCTTTTGCTGCTGTAGGTGCTTGTGCCATGCAATTATGACCTTATTTCTTAACCATCTTACGGGGACCTTTGCGTGTACGTGCATTGGTCTTGGTGCGTTGACCACGGACTGGCAAACCACGACGGTGACGAACACCGCGATAACAGGCCAAGTCCATCAACCGCTTCACATTCATAGAGACTTCACGACGCAAATCGCCTTCAACCACATGCTTGGCTACCTGCACACGTAACGACTCAATGGACGTCTCATCCAGATCCTTAATTTTCTTATCACCAGGCACACCTGCCGCGTTACAAATCGTAAGCGCCGTGGTGCGTCCGATGCCATAAATCGAGGTTAGGGCAATCCGCGCATGTTTATTAACAGGAATATTGATACCGGCAATACGTGCCATTGTCTTTCTTACCTCAAAACCAAAGGCGCTGCTTCATGCTGAGCACGAAAACGGCGCATTCTACAGTGTGACACTTACCCAAGCAAGTCATTTGTCGATACTCATTCCAAATGAATTACTTAGCCCTGACGCTGCTTATGCCGTGGATCCTTGCAAATGACGCGCAAAACACCCTTGCGACGTACAACTTTGCAATCCCGACAGAGCTTCTTCACCGATGTACGTACTTTCATCGTAATCTCCTCTTATCCCCGCACGCGCTAGCGCAACATTCCCGTACCGGGTGACTTTAAATTGGCTTTTTTCATCAAGCCTTCGTATTGATGTGACATTAAATGGGCCTGAACCTGAGCCATAAAATCCATGACCACCACCACCACAATCAACAGAGAGGTCCCACCAAACGCGAACTGGATACCCGCGTAACTGGTTAGTATATCAGGCAACAAACACACCAAGGTCAGATATATGGCGCCTACAAATGTTAAACGCCCCAAAATAGTATCAATATATTTTGCCGTATGTTCACCGGGCCGCACACCGGGGACAAACGCACCCGAACGTTTCAAATTATCAGCAGTATCTTTTGGATCAAACATCAATGCCGTATAGAAAAAGGCGAAGAAAATAATCAATGCCGCATACACTGCCATATAAATTGGCTGGCCGTGCGACAGATACAGGCTCAGGTTCTGTAGCGAACCCCAAAATCCTTCCGAATTACTCTGCCCGAAAAAACCAACTATAGTCGCTGGAAATAAAATTAAACTGGAGGCGAAAATGGGCGGGATAACCCCAGCCATATTAATTTTCAATGGAAAATAGGAAGACTGTGCTGCATACAGCTTTCTACCCTGCTGGCGTTTGGCATAATTAACCGTAATACGCCGCTGGCCACGTTCCATAAAAATCACAAACATGATCACCGATGCGATCAGCGCCAGTAACAGAAAAACATACCCGTAACCCTTGTTACCTGAATTCACTTCATTGAAAGTGCCAGCAATGGCTGACGGAATCTCCGAAACTATACCCGCGAAGATGATCATTGACATACCATTACCAATGCCGCGCTCCGTG
>JANNJI010000047.1:0-1734 GCA_031405795.1 Gammaproteobacteria bacterium | reverse complement strand
GGCATAGGGTTGCGTTGTCCACGTGACCGCAAAAAAACAGGCACTGTTATTGAGGGATAAGGACATGGCGAAAGACAATAAAGACGAACCGGAAATCGTTTATCTCGACGAAAAAGAACTGCTGGAGGGTTTGCTGCAAATCACCCAGGGCAAACTGGGCGCGGCGCAGTCGCTGTTAGACCGGGTTTTCGAGGTCACCCAGGAGATGTTGCAACCCCGATTGAAGGAACTCCAGAGTAACCTCGACCGGGAACTGCGCAATGCAGAAAACCGGGCGATGAATCGGTTCAGAGAAAGTATGGACGCGTGTTTCGGCGCAAGGCCCGAGGACATGGCGCTGCATCATTTGGCGTCGTGGGGGGATGAGCGGGCAAAAAAAGCCTTGGCCATCCTGCTCCAGTTTGGGATTGACCCGCACAGCGCCGCCAATGGGGCGTATCTGCCGCGCTCGGTACGATGCACTCCGCACCCAAGTATGCCGAATGCCCTGGCGCACAGCAGGACACATACAAATATCTACCATGAAAATGTCTTCTTTGTATTACGCGAAGCCGCGACGATGCCGGGGGCCACGAAGGCCGATATCGAGGAAACCCTGCGGGACATTGCGCTGCAATTACAGGCGGGTACTTTTCCGATCCACGAACTAATCGACAAGGCATAATTATGATTGTGTATCGTATGGTTGCCGATGAGGCGAACAAGAAAATGTTTGTGGATGTAGAAGGTATTGCGGTCTTACTGGCAGGCAAAAGCACGATTCCACAGGATGTTTTCTATTGCACTGGCGAGAAGAAAACCGCTGACTGGCACCCGCCCGCGATTAGGTGGTTTGACGACGACGGTCGCAACATTGACCGCTACAAAGACCCGGACTTTGCCCAGAATTCCTCCTACAGCTATATGCTCGGCCCCCGTGCTGCGGAACTGCTGCGACCCGTGATCAGCGACGTGGCGGAGCTGTTGCCGGTGCCGTTCCAGGGCGAAACTTGGTATTTCATGAACGTGTTTAATCTAGTCGATGCCATGGATAAAGAGCATTCCCGTTATGCGGTACGTGCCTCGGGTAAAAAGGGCTGGCTAGAAAAACCGGCCTTCTTCGCGGATAAAGTACCTCACTCTAAGTTATTTATCATACCCGACGCCCCCGGCCGGATTTATTATGCCGAGCACCACCCCGACGACAATCCGAACACCTTTAAAAACGTCGTGGAAAAAAACAAACTGTTTGGCATCCGGTTTGGAAAAGTCTGGGAAAATTAATTTCATTTATTTTTTAAAGAGAAGGCAGGATCAGCATGGCAATCTACATGGAATACGACGGCATCAAAGGCAATGTCACGGCCAAGGGTTACGAGGGCATGATCGCCTTGGATTTTGTGACGTTGAGAGTACAGCGTGCGATTAACATGAAAACAGGCGAACTCGCCAATCGTGAATCCAGCAACCCCAGCTTCGCCGTGTTGGAAACGGGCAAAAGATTGGACAGCGCCAGCGTCGGTATTTTTCGGGAAGCGGTTGCCGGTTGCGCCGGGAAGCAAGTAAAAATCCATTTTGTCCGCACCGGAAAAAACCAGCTCCACGAGTTTTTGACGTATACCTTTCAACACTGCCTGCCGACGTTTTATCGAACGGTTGACACCCGCCGCGAAACGAGCGCTGCCGCCGAACGCTTGTACCTGAGTTACAGTGCGATTGAAGTCAGCTACACCGACAGCGGCGCGGATAACAAGG
>JANNJI010000046.1:0-4269 GCA_031405795.1 Gammaproteobacteria bacterium | reverse complement strand
ATGGTGATGCCTGGGGACAACATCAAGATGGTGGTGACGTTGATCAACCCCATTGCGATGGAGGATGGCTTACGGTTTGCGATCCGCGAAGGCGGCAAGACCGTGGGCGCCGGGGTCGTGGCGAAAATATTGGAATAATTGTAGGTCGGCCTTTGGGTCGGCAATCTGTCGGGCTAGCGCGCCCGACCTACATACGTAACTGAGGTTTAAAAATGGCAGCTAAGAACCAAAATATTCGCATTCGTTTGAAGGCGTTTGATCATCGTTTAATTGATCGGTCAGCGCGTGAGATCGTTGATACTGCCAAACGCACGGGCGCGGTCGTGAAGGGTCCGATTCCATTGCCGACCAAGAAGGAACATTACACCATCCTGGTGTCGCCACATGCAGATAAAATTGCACGCGATCAGTATGAAATTCGTACGCATAAACGGTTGTTGGATATTATCGCGCCTACGGATAAAACAGTAGATGCGTTAATGAAATTGGATCTCGCCGCTGGTGTTGATGTACAGATTAAACTTCAGTAGCCAGTGATAAGTAGCTAGGAATAAAGAATATGACGATAGGTTTAGTAGGTCGCAAGGTGGGTATGACGCGCGTTTTCACTGACGCTGGCGTGACAGTGCCCGTTACTGTGATTGAAGTTGCACCCAATCGCATTACTCAATTAAAAACCGTTGAGGATGATGGTTACCGGGCGATTCAAATCACGACAGGCGTTCGTAAAGCGTCGCGCGTTAAGGAGCCGCAAGCAGGGCATTACGCTAAGGCAGGTACTGAGGCTGGTCGTGGTCTATGGGAGTTTCGTCTGGAAGACGGTGAAGGCACGGATTTACAGCCCAACTCAGAAATCAAAGTTGACATCTTTGCGCCCGGACAAAAAGTAGATGTTCAAGGCACCAGCATCGGTAAAGGGTTTGCGGGTGTCGTGAAGCGCCATCATTTCAGAACACAAGATGCAACGCACGGTAACTCGTTGTCACATCGCGCACCTGGATCGATCGGTCAGCGGCAAACGCCGGGCCGTGTATTTAAAGGTAAGCGCATGTCCGGCCACTTAGGTGCGGTTACGCGTACTACACAAACGTTAGAAGTAGTGCGCATTGATACTGAGCGCAACTTGCTGTTAATCAAGGGTTCGGTTCCCGGCTCCAAAGGCGGCGATGTGATTGTAATGCCAGCGGTAAAAGCCAAGAATAAGAAGGGGGCAGGCTAATGGATATATCATTAACAACTGCATCCGGTAAATCCTCCGGTACTGTCAGTGTTTCGGATGTCACCTTCGGACGTGAGTTTAATGAAGGTTTGGTGCATCAGGCGGTGACCGCATATTTAGCGGGTGGTCGATCTGGTACGGTATCGCAAAAAACCCGTTCTGATGTGCGTGGTGGCGGTGCCAAACCTTGGAAACAAAAAGGTACTGGCCGTGCGCGTGCAGGTACGATCCGCAGTCCATTGTGGCGTGGCGGTGGTAAGATATTTGCGGCGCGGCCACAAAATTGGTCACAGAAGCTCAATAAAAAAATGTATCGCGCAGCGATGCAGTCAATATTGTCTGAGTTAGTACGGCAGGAACGCTTGGTGGTGGTCGATAAATTTGAATTAAGTCAGGCCAAGACTAAACAGTTGATCGAGACATTGGCGGCAATGAGTTTACCAAGTGTCACCATAGTGCTGGAGCAAAACGACAACAAGGTGATGTTAGCTGCGCGTAATTTATCGCGAGTTGATGTCATTGATGTAAGTGCTATTGATCCGGTCAGCTTACTGCGCTTTGAAAAAGTATTGGTAAGCGTTGCGGCGCTGAAGAAGTTAGAGGAGATGTTCGCATGAACCAGGAACGACTGATGAAGGTGTTGCTGGGGCCGCTGATCTCTGAAAAGAGCACCCGTGCCGCTGAGGCAGGTAACCAAATTGTATTTAAAGTGTTACCGAATGCAACAAAAGCTGAAATCAAACAGGCGATTGAAAAGCTGTTTGAAGTAACGGTTAAATCCGTGAATGTGGTTAACACCAGCGGTAAAGAAAAGCGCACCAAGGCTGGTGTTGGTCGGCGCAATCACACGAAAAAGGCCTATGTGCGGTTGCAGGAAGGTCAGGACATTAATTTGGTTGGTAAAGAGTAATTAATCATGGCACTGTTTAAATCAAAACCCACATCACCAGGCGCACGCTTTGTACTGCGGCCTAAGCACGAACATTTACATAAAGGCGATCCGCATTTCCCTTTAATTGAAAAAAAGGCGAATAACGGTGGTCGCAATAACAACGGCCGTATCACGACGCGTCACCAGGGTGGTGGGCACAAACAGATGTACCGGCTTATCGATTTTAAGCGCAACAAAGACAAGATCCCCGCTCGTGTCGAACGTATCGAATACGATCCAAATCGCACTGCCCATATAGCCTTGGTGTTATATGCAGATGGTGAACGCCGCTACATCATTGCGCCGAAGAATCTGCGGGCAGGTGATGAGGTGATGTCCGGTGTTGATGTGCAGATTAAAGAAGGCAATTGCATGCCGTTGCGGTATATCCCTGTCGGTTCCACTGTTCATTGCATTGAGATGCGCCCAGGTAAGGGTGCACAGCTGGCGCGTAGCGCTGGCGCGTCAGTGCAACTGGTAGCGCGTGAAGGCCAGCATGCCTCGGTCCGTTTGCGTTCGGGTGAACTGCGTCGCGTGCACATTGATTGCCGTGCGACTATTGGTGAAGTCAGTAATACAGAGAATAATTTGCGTAAGTATGGTAAGGCGGGTGCAAAACGCTGGCGCGGTATCCGCCCAACGGTGCGTGGTACTGCAATGAATCCGGTGGACCACCCACACGGTGGTGGTGAAGGTCGTAATTTTGGTAAACACCCAACCACTCCATGGGGTCAGCCGACCAAGGGTTATAAGACTCGTAACAACAAGCGCACGGATAACATGATAGTGCGCCGTCGTCATGCGAAATAGAGGGTAGGACATGCCACGTTCAGTATTAAAAGGGCCGTTTGTTGATTTGCATTTATTGCAAAAAATACACGCTGCACAGAAAGCACCGTCAAAAAAGCCAATTAAAACCTGGTCACGGCGTTCGATGATTATTCCTGAAATGATTGGGATGACGATTGCGGTACATAACGGCCGTCAACACGTTCCCGTCATGGTCACCGAAAATATGGTGGGTCATAAATTGGGTGAGTTTTCCCCGACGCGGACCTTTAAGGGTCATACCGGTGATAAGAAGGCGGCTGGTTCGGCTGCGTAAGAGAGGATTGAAGATGCAAGTTGCTGCCAGATTACGTCATGTAAGAATTTCGCCACAGAAGTGCCGTTTAGTTGCGGACTTGGTGCGCGGTAAACCCGTTGAGCAGGCGTTACAGATTTTAGCGTTCACCCCGAAAAAGGGTGCAGAGATTGTTAAGAAGGTTTTGGAATCGGCTGTTGCCAATGCCGAACACAATGAAGGCGCTGATATTGATGAGTTAAAGGTGCAAACCATTTTTGTTGACGAGGGCCCCAGCTTTTCACGTTGGATGCCACGCGCCAAGGGTCGTGTGAATACTATTACCAAGCGCACGAGTCACATAACGATCATGTTGTCGGATAATTAAAGAGAGTTTGCAATGGGTCATAAAGTTCATCCAACTGGAATACGGCTTGGTATTGTTACCGAGCACACCTCAAGGTGGTATGCCGATACTAAGAATTATCAGAAATATCTGAATGCCGACATTGCAGTGCGGGCGTTTCTGCGTAACAAGTTGGCGACCGCCTCGGTGAGCAAGATATTAATCGAACGTACCGCCGGTAATGCCAATATTACAATCCATACGGCTCGTCCGGGTTTGGTGATTGGTAAAAAAGGTGAGGACATTGAACGTTTGCGCCAGGAAGTCACCAAACTGATGGCGTTGCCTAAGGTACACATCAATATTGAAGAAATTCGTAAACCTGAGCTGGATGCCTACCTGGTCGCCGAAGGCATTGCGCAGCAGCTGGAGCGACGCATTATGTATCGACGTGCAATGAAGCGAGCAGTACAGAATTCCATGCGCCTTGGTGCTTTAGGGATTAAGGTCAATGTCGCTGGCCGTCTTAATGGCGCTGAGATCGCTCGTGCCGAGTGGAATCGTGAAGGCCGTGTACCTTTGCATACGCTACGCGCGGATATCGATTATGGTTTTGCCGAAGCCAAGACCACCTATGGTGTCATTGGCGTGAAGGTGTGGATTTTTAAAGGCGAAGTCATTGGCAAGAAAGGCGAAGCGGACGCTTCTGG
>JANNJI010000045.1:0-4053 GCA_031405795.1 Gammaproteobacteria bacterium | reverse complement strand
GCAAACTGAAGGCCAGGAATGCGTAGATATCCAGGGTGCCCGCGACATAGGCGGCATAATAACGACGATTCTCTTCTTCATACCACTGGCCATCCACTACGCCGTGGCGGGCGAGGAACTGCCCCCACAGATAGTCACTGTCACCGGCCAGCAGGGTGTTATCCAGGTCAAAAATGGCTAAGCTCAATGTAGTACTCCCAAGGGGAAAGCGGCGCATCTTAACCTAAAATTGTGAAAACAGGGGTTGGGCGGTCAGTTCAATAGGGCTACGCTTTAATCCTACCTGCGTCGCGAACAATATGTGGGATAGGGATTTACACCTCCGTTCGGCTGTGGAAGAATGGGTTAGAATATTCGCAAACATTGGTGCACAAGTGATTGATCGTCAAGGCTATCGACCCAACGTAGGGATCATCCTGTGTAACCGGGATGGCGAGGTCTTTTGGGCGCGTCGTGCCGGTGAGGATTCGTGGCAGTTCCCGCAAGGGGGTATCCATGCCAATGAGACCCCTGAACAGGCCTTGTACCGCGAGTTGCGCGAGGAAGTGGGTTTGGCACCCGAACATGTGCAGGTCATTGGCCGTACCTCGCGCTGGTTGCGCTACCGGATTCCGCGCCGATTTCTGCGGCAGCGTCAACCCGGTTTGTTCATCGGCCAAAAGCAGGTTTGGTTTTTGTTGCGGCTGGTGGGTGATGAGCAACACGTGTGTTTAACCGTCTGTGACAAACCCGAGTTTGATTCATGGCGCTGGATCAATCATTCAGAAACGGTGCAGCAAGTTGTGTCATTTAAACGTGTTGTCTATCGTCGCGCCTTGGAAGAATTGATTCCATTGATCCGGCGAGCTGGTTAGACAATCACTCCCAGGCTGCCGACAATACACATTGCCCGCGCAGCATGCCCTGATACACTGTCGTACAGGAAATCCCGTCAAACTTATATGCTTAATACCCTTCGCAGCATTATTCAGGAAGTCAACTCAGCGCGTGATTTGGATCAGGCCTTGTCGATTATTGTCGGGCGTGTCTGTGATGCGATGCAGGTGGATGTGTGTTCGGTGTACCTGACGGATGAGTTACAAAAGCAACATGTTTTGATGGCAACCAAAGGACTGCGTTCGGAGTCGGTCGGTAAGATACGTTTGGATTTCAGTCAGGGCCTGGTGAGTTTAGTGGCGTCACGGGCAGAACCGCTGAATCTGGCGGATGCGCAAGTACACACGAGTTATCACCACTCAGATAAAGTCGATATGGAAAAGTACCATGCGTTTCTGGGTGTGCCGATCATTCATCATCGCCGGGTATTGGGTGTCTTGGTGGTACGGCAGGTACGCGCAGAACGGTTTGACGAAGAACACGAGAATTTTCTTATTACCATGTCCGCACAGTTGGCCGGTGCGATGGCGCATGCCAAGGCCAGCGGTGAAACCGATGTACTGCTCAAACATCTCAAACCAGTACATGATACGCGACCACTGCGCGGCCTGTCCGGCGCACCGGGTGTGGCGATCGGTACGGCAGTACACATTTATCCAACCACTGATTTGGATTCGATTCCAGATCGTAAAGTCACCGACATGCAAGCCGAGATCGATGCCTTTCACCATGCGGTGACCTCGGTGAAACAGGATCTCACGACCTTATCAAACCGCCTGCGTGAAGTATTACCCAGTGAAGAACGTAAATTATTTGATGCCTATCTGTTGATGTTGGATAGTCATTCCATGCGTGGTGCGACGGCGGCGCGGATCATGGAAGGTAATTGGGCGGCGGGGGCCTTGCGGCGCACGATTGAAGAACAGGTACAAGTATTTTTAGAAATGGATGATCCTTATCTGCGGGAACGTGCGGAGGATCTGCGTGATCTGGCGCGACGGATTTTGCATTACTTGTTGCGCGATGTGAAATATAAACGTGATTTTCCTGAGCACACGATCTTGGTCGGGGAAGAAATTACCGCGCCGATGTTGGGCGAAGTACCGACGGAGCGGTTGCGGGGCATTGTTTCGGCGCGGGGTTCGCGTACTTCGCATGTGGCCATTTTAGCGCGTGCCTTGGGTATTCCCGCCGTCATGGGCGCCGAGGATCTGCCGGTTAACCGTATTGATGGCTGTGTGATCATCGCGGATGGTTACAGTGGGAATGTTTACGTATCACCCGCGCTGCATGTGATCGCGGAATTTGAACGGTTAGCAAAAGAAGAAGCGGTGCTCGCCGCCGAACTGGTTAGTCTGTCTGCGGTGCCTTCGATAACAAAAGATGGCAAAGAAATCCCATTGTATGCCAATACCGGATTGTTGGCCGACATCACCCCGTCACTGAGTACCGGTGCGGACGGGATTGGTTTATACCGCACTGAGTTCCCGTTTATGATCCGGCAACGTTTTCCCGGTGAGGAAGAACAATTGCGTATTTACCGTCAGGTGTTGGAGGCGTTTGCGCCAAGACCGGTAGTGTTGCGTACTCTGGATGTGGGTGGTGACAAGGCATTACCTTATTTTCCCATCAAGGAAGATAATCCCTTCCTGGGTTGGCGAGGAATTCGTATCACCTTGGATCACCCGGAAATTTTTATCGTGCAAGTGCGGGCGATGTTGCGGGCCTCTGTCGGGTTAAATAACTTAAACATATTATTGCCGATGGTCAGTCGCGTGACTGAACTGGATGAATCCATCACGCTGATTAAGCGTGCCTATGCGGAATTGACCGAGGAAGGGCATGTATTGACGATGCCCAGGATTGGGGTGATGATCGAAGTGCCTTCGGCGGTTTATCAAGCGGCAAACATGGCAAGGCGTGCGGATTTTCTGTCGATTGGAACCAATGACTTGACGCAGTATTTGTTAGCGGTTGATCGTAACAATGCCCGGGTGGCGGAATTGTACGACACCTTGCACCCGGCGGTATTACAAGCGGTATACCAGACTATTCAGGCGGGGCATTCAGTGGGTAAGCCAGTGAGTGTTTGCGGTGAAATGGCCTCTGATCCGATCGCCGCAGCGTTATTGGTCGGCATGGGGATCGACAGTTTGAGTATGAGCACGGCGAGCCTGACGCGGGTGAAGTGGGTGATACGCAACCTCACCACGACTCAAGCCAAGCAGTATCTTGACGATGTATTACTGATGGAAGAGGCGTCGGCAATTCGTAACTATATGAATCGGAAAATGGAAGATTTAGGACTCGGCGGCCTGGTCCGCGCAGGACGTTAAACCATGGTAAAACAACACACGATAACATCGATTGATCGCAAACTTGTTGTGCAGGAATTAGTTGAAGGCCTGCTGGCGGATGGCCGCATTAACAAAGCAAATGTCGAAAATTTTCTTATCCCGGCGCGCACCGGACGTTTAGAGATTCATCCCATCGTGATCCTGGCACAGCAAGAATGGAAAGATCAAAAGCCGCCACACAAAACCTTCGATGTTGATGCACTGACGCAGTGGCTGGCCAAACATGTCGCGCTGCCCTATTTTCGTATTGACCCATTGAAGGTTGATGTCACTGCGGTGACAGCGGTAACGTCCTCCGCGTATGCCAGCCGTTTTAAAATTTTGCCGGTGCAGGTTGAAAATGACAAGGTGATCATTGCCACCGCCGAACCCTATGTGCGGAGCTGGGAGAATGAATTGACGCATGTCACTGGCTTGCAGATTGAGCGGGTGATTGCCAATCCGGTTGATATCTCACGTTACTTAAGTGAGTTTTATAACGTCAGCCATTCGATACGTCAGGCCACGAGTGATAACAAAGATGCAATCCCCGGTGTTAATAACCTGGAAATGCTGGTGGAGCTGGGTAAATCGGGGCGCCTGGATACCAATGATCAATCGGTGGTGCACATCGTTGACTGGTTACGGACGAGGATATCGCCTTCTGGGACGGGACGCAGTTCCGGGGTCACACGCCGGCGAATGGGGAAGCACTGACGAACGTGGCGTTTCTTTCGGTGCGGGACGAAGGCGAGTTTTGGGCGGGGGTCAACGGGCGGGTCCGCAAGGCCAGCAGCCGCGAGTGGGTTGGCGAGGCGCCGTCGTTGCAAAATGTTTTTAC
>JANNJI010000044.1:0-2952 GCA_031405795.1 Gammaproteobacteria bacterium | reverse complement strand
CCGGGGTAAGTAAAGAAAACACGAACAAAATCAAAGCGGGTGAGCTGGTTAATATGGTCGCTCTACAAATTGGGGGTAAGGGTGGTGGGCGACCTGACATGGCTCAAGCCGGTGGTACTCAGCCCGAACACCTTGAGCCCGCTTTGGCCTCCGTTATCGGCTGGGTTCGTGAACGATTGCTTTAAAATGGTGCGGGTGTCTTCCCTTCTCAATGCGTTTAGTGTTTAATCTGCACCCTTTGACTAAGGGAATTTGGATTCCAGAAATAATACGAATATGGCACTCATCGTTCAAAAATACGGCGGGACTTCTGTCGGCAGCGTAGAAAAAATTGCACATGTGGCTGAGAAGGTCATTGCGACGAAAAACGCCGGTAATGATGTGGTCGTGGTCGTTTCTGCAATGAGTGGAGAGACCAATCGCCTGATTGACTTGGCCAAAAAAATTGATCCGAATCCCGATCCCCGGGAATATGACGTTATTGTCGCCACCGGGGAGCAAGTGACCATTGCCTTGTTGAGCATGGCGCTGATTAAACGAGGATTTGCCGCACGTTCCTATACAGGGGCACAAGTGCATATCCTTACCGATAGTGCGCACACCAAGGCGCGGATTTTGGACATTGATGAGGCACGGGTACGCCAGGACCTCAAGGAAGGCCGGATCGTGGTTGTAGCAGGTTTTCAAGGTGTCGATCAGCATGGCAATATTACTACACTTGGTCGCGGCGGCTCGGACACGACCGGGGTCGCCTTGGCGGCGGCGCTGAATGCCGATGAATGTCAGATTTATACCGATGTAGATGGTGTGTACACAACTGACCCACGTATTGTTCCCCAGGCTCGACGCCTGGACAAGATCACCTTTGAAGAAATGCTTGAATTAGCCAGCCTCGGATCAAAGGTATTACAAATACGCTCGGTGGAATTTGCCGGCAAATATGGCGTACGCTTGCGTGTGCTACATTCGTTTCAAGATGGACCAGGCACATTAATTACATATGATAATGAGGTGAATGATATGGAGGATCCCATTATTTCCGGGATCGCGTTTAACCGCGATGAGGCAAAATTGACAGTAACCGGGGTACCGGATAAACCGGGTATCGCCTATCAAATTCTTGGACCTATCGGTAAAGCCAATATCGAAGTCGACATGATAATTCAAAATATTGGCGTAGACGGGCTAACTGATTTTACCTTCACCGTGCATCGCTCTGATTACGATAAGGCCACGAAAATACTGCAGGATACTGCAAAAAAGCTTGGCGCCCGTCAGGTGACCGGAGACAATACGATTGTAAAGGTATCGGTTGTTGGGGTAGGGATGCGCTCCCATGCTGGCATCGCCAGCACCATGTTTGAGGCCTTGGCGAAAGAAGCGATCAATATTCGGATGATTTCTACCTCAGAAATCAAGATTTCGGTGGTGGTGGACGAGAAATACCTGGAACTGGCGGTCAGATCGCTGCACGACGCATTCCATTTGGAACAAAAACCCGCAGCCTAAGTGGCTGAAACTGCGGGTTAAAGTTTTCATAGGCGGAGGTCGATATTTATTCTGAGCGTGCCAGGACTCGCAAGGAATGCACGACCAAATTATACGTAATCACGATTAAGGAGACAGATGTATGCTAATTTTAACCCGCCGTGTGGGAGAGACGCTCATGATTGGTGATAACGTCACAGTGACGGTGTTGGGTGTCAAAGGCAACCAAGTACGTATTGGTGTTAATGCCCCCAAAGATGTCTCCGTTCATCGCGAAGAGATCTATGAACGTATCAAAAACGAACAGAAAGAAAACGAGCAAAAAGAAAACGAGCAGAAAGAAGCGCAATAACGCTACTCCGCACTATTTTTTGTCTTTACCTTCCGCGTCGAGCCTTGTATCCTTTGGGCCCCATAAATTAAGTCACTCGTAATAGGGGCTGGGTATTGATTCCTGGCTTGCCTTTACTGACCCAATTTCTTGGAGAGATGGCCGAGTGGTCGAAGGCGCTCCCCTGCTAAGGGAGTATGGGGTCAAAAGCCCCATCGAGGGTTCGACTCCCTCTCTCTCCGCCACTTAAGCAAAAAAGGACTCTGATGAGTCCTTATTTTGTTATTAATGCGATGCGGGACTTTGAATCCAGCAGGACAGATGGACGGTAGTTCACACGGAGGTAAATGTAAGTACGCCCTCGACGACCAGTCGCCATGGACGGTTTTTGGTTATCTTCGTGTTTTTCTGGCGACGGGGTTCTAGGTAAATCGGCGATGTTTTGGTATCATGCCGCGCTCAATTTAACGAGTGTTATACCCAAGCCGTTAATCGAGTCGTTTTGATATGCGCCCGTAGCTCAGCTGGATAGAGTACCTGGCTACGAACCAGGCGGTCGGGAGTTCGAATCTCTCCGGGCGCACCATATTTTCTAATTTGTGAGCGGTGACGCCAACAGATCCCTGTAATACGAGTCTGCCGTCGCGGGTTTTTGTGGGTGTTATTAACAAGGATTGATCTTTTTCTTACAATTCACTCAGGCTGATTCTCTCGCAGTACTTACACCACTAACCCCATATCTTCGCCGCGGATCTTCAAAAGCGCTCCCGGCCAAGGTAGACAAACAAAATTTACCCCAGTGTAATTTTTAAGATGAGGTAGTTCCGTTTACGGTACTCAAATATGTATGGTGACATGTATATTATTTCAGCGGACAGTCTTTCGGTAAGAGATTAAGTTGTTTGTTTTGTTTAATTTATCGCTATACTTAGCCTTTGAGTAGCCACAAAAACCGGATCGCATGCTGAGTAAGCTAATCATTCGCTACAATGGGCGCAAGCTGGATGAACTCATCGTGAAGCGCGATGTGTTGACGCTGGGTCGAAAAGTAGACAATGACTTGCGTCTCGAAGATTCTACCGTAAGCAACCGACATGCACGTATATCCAAACGAGTTGATGGCCTCTACGTGG
>JANNJI010000043.1:0-2861 GCA_031405795.1 Gammaproteobacteria bacterium | reverse complement strand
CATCAGATTAGTTTGTGTAATTAATTGCAACGGCAACACCCTGTATTATGTAAAAATAATCCAGGGTGTTTTTCAAAAAACTATCAAAAAATATTTATTTCTTATAACGGAATATTTTATACCACTTGCTCTTATTGTTTTTGATCTTCAAATTCAAGCGCCGCGCCAAGGAAATAATTGAGAAGAAATTTTTTAGCGTAGAATGGATCAAGCCTAGCATTTTTAAATTCTTTTTCGATCACCTTGCCATACAGATAAGAGGCAGCATCAATATTCGGTAGTATGGATGTATAGGGCCCATTGGGAAAATCCTCACCCAGACAAATATGCATCAGTTGCTTTGCGGATTGACCTGCCCCGATGTCAAGACAACTTTTCGAAAAATAAGGCGCAGTTGCTTGTTGTAAAATAGTTTGGCGCTGACTCACTGAAGTCGTTTGCAAGCTATTCTTTGCCGCCTGTTTCAATTTATCAGGAATAAGTTGTTCGCAGGCAGACTGTAACTGATCGAGTGAGCGTTTAAATCTGTCTTTAGGTGGTACCGATTCAACGGTTTTAACGGCATTGACGATCCATTTGTCACACTGGGTTTTTGACGCATTATCGGCCGTACAATTGCTGGATACAATGCAAATAAATATTGAAAATAATTTTTGGTTAAGCTTTATCATGGTTAAATCCAGTTGTTCTGGATATGAATCGATTTTAATTCTTTTGAACCGTTTACAAACTTATTTTTACCTCCCATCAGCGCACTCTTATTTTCGCATTGAGTTATGTTTTTTTCTATTTCCGTCAATTTATTTTGAATAGCCTGTTGTGCATCTGTCTTTTTTACATCCGCAAGGAACGACTCCAATTTCAGCGCCTGCGGCCTGTCTGGCACAAAATGTGCCCGTATTAATTGGATAATATCTCTGCGATCCACGTTACCTTGATAATCCCTGTACTTGCTGGTACGCAACTCGTTTTCTGGTTTTTGCAACATATCGATCAGCACACGGCGGATTTCGCAACGTTGCGCATCGTTTTCTGCCTGGACTTCAGAATTATTAAAGTATTTTACAACGACATTCTGGCTCCGTTCTTCTGTCGAGCTTAAATCAGTATCGTGCTGACAACCGATAAGAAGTGTATTGAATATCGCTAGTAAAAAGATTCTTCGATAAAAACGCATATCTGCTCCTGAAAATCACAATAGCTATACCAATTCGACGTAACCATGCCAGCTATACTCGCAACAATCAACATGAAATGAAAATCCAGGGTAGAGTTAACTGCACCCATTACAAGTCAATTTTTATCCCTGGCATCCAGGCTTTGATCGACCGTGGCAGTAAAATTCTCAATGTCGGCATTTTCCGTTTGTGATCGTTGTGCGAATTGTTCCGGGGTTAACAGCAGCCGGTTGGTCTGCATGTTACATTTATACAAATGGCAATTCGCCGGGTTCTCGCCACGATCCAGGAACTCGAACAATTCCTTACCTTCCCCGATAAGTACATAGCTCATTTTGTTCTGGATGTTTTTGTGTACGACAAAACGCTGGCTGCCTTGTTCGATAATGAGCACGGCCAAGCCCTTTTTCTCGAGGTCTCTTAACTCTTTTAGTTGTTCCGCATTCATAGGGGTCACCTGTTTGATTGAGACAATGGCATTGTCAGAGTATAACAAAAGTGATTTGACAGTTAATTCATTTATTTTCTTGAAAAGCTCATCTGGCATCGCGGGTTTTTCCACAAACTCATCGAATCCGCCTGCAAGACAGGACTTTCGATATGCCGCGTTCGCGGAATACGCCATGATGGGAAAATAGCTCACCTTTTGCCTGATCTGCCGGGTGGCCTCCAGGCCGTTCATCACCGACATTTCAATATCCAGGAGGCCAAGATCGTACCTTCCCTCATTGCTGATGGCGTAATCCACCGCTTCCGCACCGTTTGACGCCATGTCAAACACATGTCCCCACCGATGCATCAGCTTGCTATGCAGCATCTGCGTCACCGGCAAATCTTCCGCGATGAGTATCTTCATGGACAATTCCCTTTCCCGCTAACGTGTCTCTGGTATCCGGGGCCGCGCCCGGCGTTCACTACTTGGGGAATGTGCAGAGATACCCGTCAAACTGCCTGCTTCCCCTATTCTTTGCTAACGGCAACATAAGCCAATTATCCCCGGCTTTGCAAGACTGTGCCATGACCTTTCCTTACTACCGTCCAGGCAAACCCTCCAAACATATGTTTTAATTATCGGATGTTATATCCGACCCCGGATATCTTGGATTATGTATCTTGATCAATCCAATTAGGCATATTTTTATACCGCCTTTCTTCTTTGTGAACAGGCACTATTCTTTCTGGGAAATGGTAATTTCTGAAGTAGGTCGCACATATGCCACCCTTCTCAGACATCTTCAGCTCTCTAACAGAGTCGCCAAGCACTGATATTTTTGTTGAAATAATTGTTTCTGTTGTTATCTTTGAAAAGTCATCCAAATTGTAAGATGGGCATAATTTGTAGTCTATCATCCTGTATAATTTTCCAAGATTAACATCAACCTGGATATCCTCATTTGAACTGCCTTTGGTAAAACAATCTAATATAATTTCCATATAAAAATTTCCTGCGGAATCTGAGCGCGCAATCTTCATATTTTTATTTTTTATATATTTATCAATAATATTCTCCATTTCTCGTATCGATTTCTTTAATATTAGCCCAACAATGATTGCCTGAATTTGTATTTCATGGTTCTTGCCATCGTCAGAGTTTGACAATAACACTAGGCATAGCAACCCCATTAAACCCGCTTCTTCATTACCAGCTACCGAATTAAAAACATCCAATAAGTATTTTATTGT
>JANNJI010000042.1:0-4564 GCA_031405795.1 Gammaproteobacteria bacterium | reverse complement strand
CCGACCCGGTCGTGGTGGCGAAGATGCAGCAACTCGGACTCGATCTCAGCAAGGAAGATTCGAAGTATTTTGAACCAAAAGCACGGACTGATTATAAATACATTCTTGTTACGATCAACCCTCAAACCGACAAGAATATCCAAAGCTTTTTCATCACCTGGAAGAAAGACCTGGGTGGCTTGACCTACGAGGAAATCCAACAAATGGTCGGAGTTACCTTGCCCAAACGCGGTGCGAAGGTGATTCGTGCCAACCAATTTATGGATTACGAGACAAAGTACTATGTACTGGGTCATGAGAACCCGCAGCACCCTGATCTAACCCAGGTGACCGTGACCTGCGCAAAGAATAATTACGATGTGTGTTGGGCAATTGATATTAGCTGTTTTGGCTTTGTGCATGATTGAGTGTCAAAAAGTATAAATACCCTTTTCTCTGAGAATTTGTATTGCCGCTGATTTACGCTACCCAATTACTACGGTGGGGTCAACAGCGTTTCTTTGATCAAAGTCGCTGTCAGTAAGATCAATTTGAATAGCAGGATAACCCGAATCATGGATTTTAAATGTAAAACTATTACTCGATATATCGAAATTCGGGTAAGTGTATTTAATTAATTCAATTTTGAATGGATGAGTCCGGCTTTGGACAATGGTATTTATCCATAAACTTGCGCAATGCAACGGACGGCTTCAGCCCATCAATCAAAACCCAGTTTTTGAACTCGTCAAAATATTCTCAACGCAATTTGATCATTCTGGTGGGTGCGACAGTAGTTCTTCGATACCCTTGTCAAAGTCCTCATCACTAAACTGTGCAGGGTCGCTATTAGGATAGGCCGAATCAACCATTCTGAACCTGAAGCCATGAAGCGCAATATCAATATTAGGATAAGTTAGTCTGACTAAATCAATTGGAATTGATACATCCATCGTGGGGCAGTTGTACTTTTGCATCAGTTTTCGTAGCGCAACAGACGGTTTTAATCCATCTACTAATACCCAATGTTTAAAATCATCGGCTGATTCCATCGGCAGATCAGTAGGTGGCGTCGTGGTAAATAGAAACAAATCGGGTTTTTTTGACATGTCATCCCCGCAAGTCGTTTTTATGCTTACACCAATGCACAGATGCCTCTCGCCAATTCCCTTTGGGGAAACCAGTGTCGTACGGTACGTTGATCTCACGTCTAATAATACTTAGGTTTTCTATCCTTATAATCGAGTTGAGCACCTAAAAAATAGTTAAGCATGAATTTATTAATGTGGAGTTCATTTTGAGGAGTTTCTTTAATTTCAGATTTAAGCTCATTTTTTTTCAACTCTTTTTCTACCGCTTTTCCAAATAAATAGGAAGATGCTTCGAGATAAGGCAGGACATCCGTATATACGCCTTCCTTTTCATCGTCACCCTTACAAATTGACACCAAATAACTAGCAGGTTTTTCTGATTCAATATCTTTACAAATATCAGCAAAATAGGGTGACGCGGCATGAAGTAAAATTACAAATCGTTGTTGTGGGTTTTTTGCTTTAAGTCCATCCGACGCGGCTTTTTTAAGTTTAACTGGTATCGCTTTATCACAAGCGAATTGTAGTTGATGCAATGATCGTTTAAATCTTTGCGGCGGCGGAACGGATTCAATATCCCTCACCGCCTCCGTCAACCACTTCTCGCACGTAGTCTCCGCTGTATTGTTTGCGACACACTGAACAGACCAGAGGCCTATAAACAAACACACGAATAATTTTATTAATTTCATTATTACTAAATCCAGTTGAGAGGAATATGTTCTACTTCTAGATTTTTCAGGCCATGCACTAACTCTTCATTTAATTTTAAAGCATCACTTGTTGTTATCTTACTACTTGCCATCTTTTTCTCGTATTTATCGATTGCCATAAGACACTCCTTTCTACTCAAACCACCATAATTAGGTACTTGCTCGCCTATGGCTTTATATCCATTGGCAATTAAAGTCGCATGCACTCTCGAAAAGTTAATTTTTACTTTTGTATCAAAATAGAGAAGGAGCAACGCCGCATCCTTTCTCGGGGCATAAAGTCGACGTTGTTCTTCTGTTACAAGCGGATGTCCTAACAATGATTGCAAATCATTGTAATATTCACGTAGCTGGCCACGGTGAGGATCAGCAACAGTTAAAGAACCATTGAAATACGACTGATAGGTTGGCTCGGCTTGCACAAGCCTTACCAAAATATCTGCTACCTTACTTGATTTATGAAACTGGTAGCCAGATCGTTTCGACCATATTGCAACATGGTCACCCATACGTGTTTTAGCAACTATCGCCCTATCTATTTCTAATTGTATACCTCGCGTTGCCTTGCCCCATCGTGTTAAATGTGTTTTTGATCCAGAACTCGCGCCAGGCGCTTCTTCGACATACGCCCAAATAGTCTGAACATTCGGAAAAACATCTCGCCATTTTATAATATTGTTTTCTAACCCAGTATTGCAGCCCGCGATATGAACATCTTCAACAAATCCTGCGGCAGTGTGTAAAGCATCAGTAATTCTCTTAATATCATTAATTTTAAATGAACCATTTTGTTCTCCCCAAAACACCCACCCTGCACTATGTCCAGACAAAACAAACCGCGTTGGGCCTGAACCGTTTTTTTCGAAACCAGCTAAGACTTGTGCTAGTTGAGCCAGTTCATCCCGCGTTTCAGCGCTACTGGTTTCAATTGCTGTAACTAACTGTTGCTCTTGAGCGGGATTAACACCAAGTTGTTTGACAAAACCTACTACATCACTGTGTTTAAATAAATCAAAAACTTGGGTTCCGATTTTTATTTTATCCTGGGTGCTACCATTGCCAATAAAGATTACCTTATTACCTGCTGCCGTTAGGGAATTCACCTCGTCCGACGCGGTTTTGTTTAAACCCATAAATATAATTGTGTCTCTATCAAAATTCACAAAATTTTCCTTTTCGGTGTCTCATACCAGTATAACAACCCAATACAACCTCTTCCACATTAAAAGTATGTCCGACAGAGCATAGGAAGTATAAATCCCTTTTACCCTGAAAATCCAACAGCCGTAGTCCACTATTGATTGGTCCTATACATCCCAATTATTCGCAAATATCACCTTAGTCTGTTGACCTTTTCTGAGAAATCACTTGCAGTCCGGTCTTTTCGATAAAAGATGTCTGTCACCTTTTGTTATAACCTTTTGTTAAATTCTACAACGTATTGTTTTTCGGTTGGGTCATGAGGGTTGGTAATTAACCCCTTGTGTAGGTGCTGTGCGGATATAACCAAACGATCTTCTTTTACCTGAATTGCGTCAAATGACACAGTAAACCAATTGCCATCGACGGGAATTTGAACTTTTTTGCCTAGATCTCCCTGCTGTGCCATCTCCTGCAATGGCCCAACGAATCCAGTAAAAACCGTTTGCTTATTCTCTTTCATGAGTAACAACTTGCTGTTAATAAAATTTTTATCTGACATTTTAGAAACCCTCCATAGTTGTGCAGTAGCTCATTACACACATAAAATCACTCGTTTTGGTAGTATAGCTTGACGATTAGGTTCGTCCAATGCTTTATTGGATGTGGTAGTAATATTATTTTTTACTTTTTTGAAAACGCGCAAACAAATTAGAGAAATTCTCAGGATTAACTTCATCTATGTTACTACCATGTCTAACGTAGTACTTACCATTGTAAATTGATGGAGAATCACCAGACTCAATTTTAAGAATAATTACTGTTTTGTCAAAATAGTGGATGCTTGATATATTTCTTGAGATATTATCTTTGTCTCTATCACTTAGTGGCTCTCGCGTAACCATTTGTGTTATTTTTGTGAAATACTTATCAATGCCGCCATGATATTTATCTGCTTCTGAATTAATCCCCGTTACATAGAACGTTGAATAAGAAACGGGGTTGTTCCCGTATATTTCTTTATATTTATTTGCCATTACCTTATTATCGGCAACACCTAAAAGACAATATCCGATCGAATTTGGGTGTGTGTTTGCCATTGCCGTTAGAGTCTGTATTATTTTTGAAAAAGTTTTTTGATTAAGCTCGCCCCCTTCCGTTAATAGCGGGTGAAGACCAACCTTGAAATCATAAAGTGCCTGCTCCGTTGATGATTGCATTAAAATGTTTTCGAATCTCGTTATCCACTGACTTCTTGCTGGATCATTCTCGTTTTTCTTTTCGAAGCAACCTTTTATTACACCACAAAGCGCGTCTGTTTGTGTTTGCTTCTCTTTTGCAGACCAGTTACCACCGCCCGCAGCAAGGCTGATCGTTTTATCCCCGGCTTTATCAAGATGATTTATTAATCCTGTTTCGTCAATTATTTCCAGGTTTTCTATTATGAGATGCTTATAAAAAGACAAAAATACGATTTGAAAAGATCTTGAAATTTTCGCTTGTTGATTCGCAAAGAGTAGTGCGTTAAAGCTCTTACCTGACTTGCTAATAAGTCCTATCATTTTATCAAACGTATATTGGATATTAGAAATTAAAACGTCCTCATTTATTTTTTGGATTTGAATTTCAATAGTGTTAGCA
>JANNJI010000041.1:0-3836 GCA_031405795.1 Gammaproteobacteria bacterium | reverse complement strand
GAATGCGGCGCACAGTCCAATTGCCAGTGTGGTCTTGCCAGATGACTTGTGAGCGGCCGAGATGAAAATTCGTGCCATGCATCAGCCTTGCAGGCGGTGACAAGACACACGCCGAGCTACTGTCCATCGGCGCGCTAAGTTTCGTGGATGACGGTGCTTAAGCAGCAGGGGATTCTTTTGCAACATTCTCGGCCGAGTAGTGCGGATCAATGTCACGATCTGCCAAACTCTCTGGTAACAGCCGCAACACTTTGGCGGCAAACACAACCAGGAACAGGGCAATGGCAACGCCACCCAAGCCCAGTAATACTTCCGGGAGGCTGGGTGAGTAGGTATTGATTACGCCATCACTGAAGGAGCTGACCATTTCTTTGCCCGGGAAGATCTCCAGTGGATAGGCCTGTCCACCAATAATGGTGACATACATTTGGCTGAATCCGCCAAGAATGACGAGTAGTGAGGCCAGCAACAAACTGGTTCGGCATTTCAGGCCTGGGAAATAAATCAGCGCTAAGGGCAGCACCGTACCGACAAGTATTTGCCCATACCAGAACACCTTGCTGAACACGCTCTCACCGGAGAGAATGAATGCCTCGATATCGTGGTGCTCCGTGATATAGAGATTGGTGAGGTGATAGACAATTGTAAAGTACATTGCTGCAGCAACAAAGACGCCTAACAGGCGGCGAAATTTATACAGCAACACATCACCTAATTCGCGGCCAGACCAGGAGTAGGTGGCAAGAATAAAGATGATAAAGATGGCCAGGCCATAGGCAAATGACATGACAATGAACATGGGGGCCATGATTGCTTCATCATACGCCGCACGTGCGACCAGGAAACCAAAGATTGAGCCGGTACCGGTTGTCAATATTAAGCGCCAGACGAAGGCAAAAAAGCCGGCAATTGAACTGTATTTGTTAAAACGGCGTTCCAGCATCATCCATAGATAAACAAGGATGATCACAATAAAACCGTTATATAAGATGATGTTCCAGGCAAAAATTGATTTAAAGTTGTAATAGGTCATGGCAATGATCAGCCGTTCCGGACGGCCAAGGTCAAGCACGAGCACCGTCAAGCCACCTAATAACAAGGCAACCGCCAACACCGCCGAGAACGGTGCCAACGGTTTATAAAGTTTCTTACCAAATACCGAAGAGATAGAAGCGACGTTCAACGCGCCGGATGCCGCAACAATCAGAAAGACCGCAAAGACGTGCGGCGTGCCCCAGACAATTTGGTTATTCATGTGCGTAACCCAATGTCCGGCGTGTTCCATGTAGATGAAGGCAGCCACGCCTGCGGCAATAAAACCGGCAAGAACAATCAGCAGGAAATAAAATCCGGCGCTGCGGCCTTCAAGTTCTAAAAAACGTGGAGTTTTCATAGGTAATTTTATTTAGTTGATCCCTTGATAACGAACGCCCGTATCGAGTTTTAAATCGGCACGCAATTGTTGCCCACCGTGGGCCTTGAGCTGTTTACGAATTTCACTGTTTTCATCGTTCATATCACCAAACCACATCGCACGATGATCTTTGCTGTTGCAGGCATCAACACAGGCGGGATCTTTGTGTTTAGCCGGGTCGCTCTCGGCACGATTTGCATCCACGCGATGTACGCACATCGTGCAGCTTTCTACCGTCCCTTTACCGCGTGGCGCAATGGCCTTTTGTTCTTCGAGCACTTCGTGAATGAATGAACGCGCCTTAAACGGGCAGGCCATCATGCAATAACGACAACCAATACAGATATGTTTATCTACCAGCACGATGCCATCTTCACGTTTCATCGAAGCACCGGTGGGGCAGACATCGACACAGGGTGGATTTTTGCAATGTTGACACAGCAACGGCAAAGATTGGACGTGGCCGGTGGTTTTGTCTGTTAACGTGACCTTGCGAATCCATTGGGCATCGGTCTTTTCGCGATTAAACCCACTGATGCCGTTTTCGGTATTGCAGGCAGTGACACAGTCATTACAACCTGTTGCACATTTGCTGGAGTCGATCAGGATGCCCCAACGATTTTTACTGGTGGCGGCTTGCCCGGTAGCACTGGCATGCGCCACTTGAGTCAGGAATATCCCTGGTGCAAGTGTGATACCGGCGATTGCCGCTGCGCTGCCTATAAAATGACGACGATCAGTATTAACGTGTTGTTCGTCACTCATGGTTGTTTTTCCTTGCTGGTCACGCCTTTGTTGGACGGTTCCTGATTTAACAACTGTTTTGAATCAAAACTGGTTTGCGCCTGTAATTTTTTACCCGCAGCAGGGTGGCGATATTCCGTATTCATGGGTTTATCCGTATGACAATCAAAACAATCAATCTTGACCGCTGCATAACTATGACAGGCACTACAAAAATGTTCGCGTTCAGCCACGCGGGCAACCTTGCCATCATTGCCCGGCGCATTGTGACAGGCAATACATTCTTTCAGGCTGTGTCCTTTGTGTTTTTCTGGACGGATACCTAAACGCACAGTGTCATCGCGTTGGTGCAGGATCAGGTTCATATGATTTTTGCGCATCACATCAACCGGTTCAACGCATTTTGTTTCTGGGTTGGCCATTTCCCTCGCCTTTGGAATTATCGGCAATTCCGCAAACGAAAGTACTGGCCACAACGTTAGTGTGGCCAGTGTCATGGGTATTAGTAGAAAACGCGACATTTGCATGGTTAAAGCGCCCTGATTAGTCACCCATCGCCATGTCGATATAACCCGTTGGGCACACATCAGCGCAGATGTGACAACCGATACATTTTGCATAGTCGGTGTCCACATAGCGACCCATGGTGGCCTCGGATTTTTTAACACGGAAGATAGCGGTTTGTGGACAATAAATGACGCAGTTGTCACACTCAAAACACATACCGCAGCTCATACACCGACCGGATTCTTCAACCGCCTGTTCTTGTGAGAGGCCTTTCATACGTTCACGAAAATGTCCCAACACCTCTTCGGCAGAAGGAACGCTTTCTGAGCGACGCAGGCGCGGGGTGTGATTAAAATGACCCAGAAATAATTTATCGGCCGGAATAATTTCTTGTGCCGAGCGATCTTCATAATTATGCACGGCCCATTTATGGCTATCTGTTCCGCGTAGTTCTTCGCTCGAAGAGGCTTTAAAGTCCTGCGGTTCCAATCCAGCTTCACGTAACTTGGCCAACAGATTAAAGTGATGTTTATCAACTTTTGGACGTTTGCTCAGTTCTTGATGCTTCAGATAGTGTTCAATACTTTCAACTGCAACGGAAGCTTGACCAATCGCCGTTGTTAATAAATGAGGGCGAATGACATCACCGGCAACAAAATGTCCGGGTTTGCCAGGAACCTGATAGTGTTGATCCGCACCCATAAAACCACGGTCATTCGCAAAACCGTCCAGGCCGGTCATATCGGCGCCCTGACCAATGGCGGAAACAATCAGATCCGCTTCGATGTCGAATTCGGAACCGGGGATCACGGTTTTGCCGTCATCCGCAAGTTCCTGAACACGCAGCGCGGTTGCACGGCCATTGCTGTCAAGGATCACTTCAACAGGTGTGACTCGACCACGGATGCTGACACCTTCACGTAGCGCATCTTGCACTTCGTGTTGGGCGGCATTCATTTTTTCAATTGGTGCACGGCTGAGCAGGGTGACTTTCGCGCCATGGCGGGTTGCAGAGGAAGCGACGTCGTGTGCGGTATGGCCCAGGACGATATTTTCCGGACGATCTTTTTCATGAATGGAAGTGATATGGCCCAAACGGCGTGCGACAGAGGCGACGTCAATGGAGGTATCACCACCACCCACAACAACAACACGTTCCGACACGAGTTTC
>JANNJI010000040.1:0-1967 GCA_031405795.1 Gammaproteobacteria bacterium | reverse complement strand
CCGCACAGGCTTTTATCACCACCGATCAAGACGACAATCAGATCACCGCCTTTCATCCTGGCGCGATGAATCAGGCGCATGAGAATAGTGTGCCCGCCGCCAAGGGAATAAAAGTTGGGATCGTCGCACCGGATGGCCGTCAAGGCATGCTGCAACATGCCCAGGAATTTGTTGATGCGGGCATCCCGTTTATTTTTGATCCGGGCCAGGGACTGCCGATGTTTAACGGCGAGGAATTGTTGGCCTTTGTTGATCAGGCCACGTGGGTTACCGTGAATGATTACGAGGCTCAATTACTGGAGACACGTACGGGGCTGACTACCGCGCAATTGGCGACGCGGGTCAAGGCGCTGATCGTGACGCGCGGTTCACAAGGATCGCTGATCTATAGCAACAATAAAATCCACGAGATACCCTGCGCCAAGGCACTCACCTTAAATGATCCAACCGGCTGCGGTGATGCCTATCGCGCAGGACTCTTGTATGGTTTGCTGCATAAACTGGATTGGGAGACCACCGGCCGCATCGCCGCCTTGATTGCGGCAATGAAGATTGCCTCACACGGCACGCAGAATCACCGCTTCACTCGTGAGGAATTTAGTGCAGCCTTCCAGGCTAATTTTGGCTATCCGCTTTCCCTTTGAATTCTTCAGTAAAGCGGCCAGGATACCAGCCGGAGAAAATATTCTCCCTGGCCGGATTGTTTTAATATATATATCAACCAGTTAGATCGACTCCTGTTTTTTCGTAGCAACCTCACACGAATTTTAGTGATGTGAATCACTATAGTTTTCTCCTCGCCTGACGATAAAAGAATGAGCGGATTAGTTTGCTTGGCACGTTCAGACCGTGGCAACGGTCGCACGTGTCAATGCCACTGCCATAACCTGCATCAATGTGCATAACGCGGTTATTAAAAGTAACTGTAATAACTCTCGGTAGAGTATATGCGCGCGAATTTATTATCAGCAGCACAGTATTAGACGTAACAGGAAACGGAAATAAGATGGGCATACTTTACTTTGTAGCGGCAGTCGCAGGCGGCTTGATAGGTATTGCCGGTTATCAGCAGATGTCTGTGCGTAAGAAGTATGCAGCGTTATTATTGCAGATTGATGGGCTACGGAATGAATTAGCGGACAAGATACCATCCGCCCTGCTGGCTGAGGCAAACCGGCAGGCGGAGAAAAAAATACAAGAACTAACTTGTGATTTCAATGATCAAATAGACTTGTTGCGCAAGGAAAAAGCCCGGCTTGAGCAGACGCGGGGCGAAACGCAGTCCATGTACGCCACGCAGATTGAAGGACTGGAACGAAAAATAACGCAACAAAATACCAGCATGGAGGAAGTAAAGAAAGCGCTGAAAAAAGACATCCGGGATCTGTTACAGCTGTTGTCAACAATGAGTCGCTGGGACGAAGAAATGGCAAAATTAATGGAACATAACGGCCATATGCAAAAGAAAAACCAGGAGTTTTCAGGGATTGTTAAGCAAATCATTATTCTGGCCTTGAATGCCTCGATTGAGGCGGCACGTGCTGGTGAGGCCGGTCGCGGGTTCGCCGTCGTGGCTGACGAGGTTAAAACATTGGCGACACGCTCGGGTGGATTAAGTGACAACTACAAGGATAATCTGCATAAGAACGACTTGATTACGACAGCAACTTTTCAGGATATTCAGGCGAGCGGCAAGATGATTCTAACCTCAATCCATGCGCTGGATGCAAAACTGGAAAAACTGGCGGGTTCCTGATTTTAAGAGATTCAAAAATGGTGACACAATACGCAAAAAACAGTCTCGATACCCTTATGACAATGTGTCTGCAGCAGACGCTGATGACGGATGCCAATTCAGATTGGAAAGTAAAGCCCATGGATAAGCAGGAAGGGGTGAAGCAAAAGGAATTTATAATGTTGACGATTTCATCTTATGAATTTCGCATTTGTATCTTATTGCACTTTAC